>NZ_JBHTVA010000062.1:0-63569 GCF_042793325.1 Embleya sp. NPDC056575 | reverse complement strand
GGCACGTGTCGCGGCGTGCGGCGCCGGCCGCCGTCCCGGTTCGGCCCGCAGGTGCCGGGCCGCCGGTCAGGCGGGCTGCGGGGCCGGCTCGGCGGCGAGGCGGTCGATCAGGCGCGGGGTGAGGGGGCCGACCAGGGTTCCGGCGAAGGCGTGGCGCAGGGCGGCGGCGCGCATTTCGTTGACCAGGGTGTGGGTGACCGTGGCCGGGACGACCCAGCCGCCGTGGATGTGGCCCAGTACGCGGATGCCGGCGGCGGGGACGTCGGCCGCGCGCAGCGCCGCGAGATAGTCCTCGGCCTGGTCGCGCAGCGGGTCGTATTCGGCCACCACGACCAGGGCCGGGGCCAGGCCGGACAGGTCGGCGGCGCGCAGCGGGGACACGAGCGGGTTGACCGCGGCCTCGGCCTCCGGCACGTAGTGCCGCGCGAACATGTTGAACTCTGCGACGGACAGGCCGGGTCGGGCCGGTCCGCCGGCGGCGGCCGGGTCCGGCATCGGGGTGAGGTCGAACGGCGCGGCGTCCAGGACCTGGAGGCTGGGCTGCGGCAGGCCGCGGTCGCGCAGCGCCAGGCACATCGCGGCGGCCAGGTTGCCGCCGGCGCTCGCGCCGCCGATGGCGACCAGGTTCGGGTCGATGCCGAGTTCGTCGGCGTGTTCCAGGAGCCACGCGTAGGCGGTCAGGCAGTCGTCCAGCGGGGTGGGGAAGGGGTGTTCGGGGGCGAGCCGATAGTCGACGTGGACCACGGCGCACGGGACGAGCGAGGCGACGGGTCCGCACTCGGCCTCGGCGGTGTCCAGGTTGCCCAGCACCCAGCCGCCGCCGTGCAGGAAGAAGTAGGCGGGGACGGGCGTTCGCGGGTTCCTCGGCCGCCACACCCGCACCGCGATGTCGCCGCCGGCGACGGGCACGGTGTGCTCGGTGACCTCGATGTCGGGCCCCGGCGGGAACGCCGCGAGCCGCATGGTGGCGGCCGACTGCGCGCGCCGCAACGCCAGATCCCGCGACTCGGGCTGCGCTCCGGCGGCCACACGCTGCAACAGTCGCACCACGGGCGGATCGATCCTCACAGGCATCTCCTTCGACAAGCCGGCCGAACGACCGGACAACTCATGGAATTCGCAACCGCAACGAAGCCCCGACCGACCGGCCGAAAAGCAACCCGTCCCGCCCCCCACGCAGCCACCGGGGCCGGCCGACCCGTCGGACGTGGAGTGACCCGTCCCGGCCATCGCGCGGCCGCCGGGTTGGGTCGGCGCGTCGGACGTGGTGTGACCTGTCCCGGGCTTCGCGCGGCCGCCGGGTTGGGTCGGCGCGTCGGGCGTGGTGTGACCTGTCCCGGGCTTTGTGCGGCCGTCGGCATCGGCTCGCCCGTCGGGCGCGGAGTGAGCCGCTTCGGCCTCTGTGTGGCCGCCTGCATTGGTCGAGCCGCCGGACGAGAAGTCGCTCGGCCCGGATGCCGCCCGCCCGACAGCCGCGCTCCCACCCGCACCGGACTCCGCGCGGCCGGCGGCCGGAGGTACGCCCGGGTTGGTCCCCACGGCTGGGAACCCACCCGGACCGCTCCCCGCCGAACCGCCGCCCGCATGGACGCCGCCCCCGCTCCCGGCCGGGGCGGCTTCGGTGCGGGCGCGCGGCACGCCCCGGGCCGGGTCGGCCTTTGCGCCACCGCCGGTGGCGGGGCGGGCGGTCGGGTCGGGTTCAGTCCCGGCGCCAGGCACGCTCCCGGCCGGGGCGGCCTTTGCGCCACCGCCGGTGGCGGGGCGGGTGGTCGGGGCGGCTTCAGCCCCGGCGCCAGGCACGCTCCCACCGGCGGCGGTGGCCGCGTGTGTGGTCGAGTCGGGTTCGGGCGCGACACCGCCCGCACCGGGCTTCGCGTCGCCGGCGGCCGAGGGCCCGTTCGGGTCGGCTGCCGGCTCGTGGAGGGCGGCTATCCGGCCCGTTGTGATCACCCGGTGGTACGCGTGTGCGCTGGGGTGGATCACGCGTCGCAGGTCGTTGTCGCGGTCGATGCCGATCAGGCCGAAGCGGGGGCGGTAGCCGTGTGTCCACTCGAAGTTGTCGAACGCGGACCAGTGGAGGTATCCGCGCACGTCGACGCCGTCCGCGAGCGCGGCCCGGACGGCGCGCAGGTGGCTGTCCAGGTAGGCCACCCGCTCGGCGTCGTCGGTGGTGGCGATGCCGTTCTCGGTGATGTAGATCGGCAGGCCGGTGGTCTTGCCGGCCAGCCGCAACATCTCGGTGAGCCCGTCCGGGTAGACCTCCCACCCCATCTGCGTGGTGGGCGTGCCCGCCGGCGGCTCGCCGAGTCGCTGCTGCTCCAGGGCCGCGTTCACCCGGGCGCGGGTGTAGTACTGCACGCCCACCCAGTCGCCCGCATCGGGCGCGTCGCGCAGGTGTTCCAGGTGCCGGGTGACCAGCGTCTCCCGGTACCAGTCAGCGAGTTCGACGTCGTCGACGCTGTCCGGGTCGGCTGGTTGTACCAGCGGGAGTTGCAGGCACACCCCCACCCGCGTGTTGGGCGCGGTCGCGCGCAACGCGGTCACGGCGGCGTCGTGCGCGCGCATCAGGGTCTCGTTGGCGGTGACCATGCGATCGCGATCGCGGTACCCGGGTGGGTGGTTGCCCTTCAGGTAGCCGTTGAACGCGACGATCTGCGGCTCGTTGACAGTGCCCGCGAAGGGGATGCGATCCCCGAGCCGCCGCCCGGCCTCGGCGGCGAACTCCGCGAAGATCTCGGGCGCGTCGGGGGCGAGCCAGCCGCCGGCTGCCGCGAACCACCGCGGCAGGGTGAAGTGTTGGAGGGTGACGAACGCCGTGAGGCCGTGCTCGCGCAGACCGTCCAGCACCCGCGCGTAGTGGTCGAACGCGGCGGCGTTCCACACCCCGCGCGAGGGGGCGAGCCGGGACCATTCGATCGACATCCGGTGTGCGGTGTGCCCGAGTTCGGCCAGCAGCGCGATGTCGGTCGGCCAGCGGCGCCACTGGTCGATGCCCGCGCCGCTGGGGTCGGCGGTGCGGCCGGCGTCCTCCCAGTCGATCCAGTCGTTGTCGGTCAGGCCGCCCTCGACCTGGTGGGCCGCGGTGGCCGCGCCCCACAGGAACGCGGGCGGGAAGTCCCGACCGCCGCCGTCGATCATCCTTGTACCTCCTCGGGCGCGCCGGCCTCGGCCGGCTCGGGATCGGTGGCCAGGTCCCGGATCAGCGTCCGGGCGTACTCCTCGATGCTGACCACCAGGTCGACCTCCTCGGGATCGAGCAGCCACTGGGAGGCGATGCCGTCGAGCGCGGCCAGGATCTCGATCGCCTTCAGCTCCGGGCTCACGTCCGCCCGCATCTCGCCGCCGCGCTGGCCCTCGCGGATCATCCCGGCGACCACCGCCCGCATCTCGCGGTAGCGCCGGACGAAGAAGTCGTGCTCCGGGTCGCCCGGATCCAGGTTCTCCGCGAGCAGCACCGCGAACAGCTTGGCCAGACCGGGCTGTTCGCGGTTGCGGTGGGCGAACGCGGGCATCTCGCGCAGCGCCTGGAGCCCGCCCACCGCGGCGATGTCCCGGGCGAACGCCTGGCTGCGCAGATCCCGGTGCTCGACCACGGCCCGGAGCAGGCCCTCCTTGCTGCCGAAGTGGTAGAGCAGGCCGGGCTCGGTGATGCCGACCCGCTGGGCCACCTCCGCCATACCGGTGCCGCGAAAGCCCGCCCGGGCGAACAATTCCGACGCGGCGGCGACGATCTCCCGACGTCGCTCCTCCCCCTTCGCGGTCGGCGCCTTGGTGCGGCCCCGGGCGCGGCCGACGGCTGGTTTACGTGCATCCGAATTCTCAGTCACATCGGCACTCTAGATTATTTACTTAGTCCTTAGTAAGTTCCATCTCGTCGAAAGTTCACGACACCTGGATCGGAGCTCACGCCATGAGCAGATCGAGAATCCTCCTCGCCCTGGGCGCGCTGTCCCTGACCCTGGCCGCCGCCGTCATCCCGACCGGCACGTCCGCCGCCCCGAACAGCACGCCGAACAGCGCCACGAACATCGCCGCGAACGCCGTCACGAACACAGCCACGAACATCCCGGCGAACACCACCTCGACCGCCGACCCGGCCGGCAAGAGCCTGACCTCCCCGCTCAAGGAGACGGTCTGGCTCTGTCGCCCGGGCCTCGCGACCAACCCCTGTAACCAGGACCTCGCCGGCAACCCGCAACGCCCGGGCCCCGACGGCACGTTCAGCGCCCGCTACCTCAACGGGGCGACCACCACCCTCGACGCCACCTCGGTCCGCGCCGACGGCTCGCGCGTACCCGAGCCGTTCGCCGCGCCGGCGAACCCGCAGATCGACTGCTTCTACGCGTACCCCACCGTCGACCTGCTGCCCAACCCGCTCCTGCGGATCGGGTCCCTGCCCCCGAGCCCGTCCAACAGCGCGCTCGCGGCCGCCCTCGACCAGATCGGCCGCTTCGCCGGTACGTGTCGGGTGTTCGCCCCGATGTATCGGCAGGCGTCGTTCTCCGAGCTGCTGGTCGGCGGCCTGGGCGTGCCGCTGGACGCGGAGACCGGCTCGCGCGACGTCTTGGACGCCTGGCGCGACTACTGGGCCAACCACAACACCGACCCGGTCACCCACCAGCGGCGCGGCGTGGTGCTCCTGGGCCACTCCCAGGGCACCGGCGTGTTGTCCCGGGTGATGCAGCAGGAGATCGACGGCAACCCGGCCGTGCAGGACCGGTTGGTGTCGGCGGTGCTGCTCGGCGGCTACCTCCAGGTGCCGATCGGCGGGACCCAGGGTGGCGGCGCCGACCCGGCCTCGACGTTCCAGCACATCCCCACGTGCGTACGCTCCGGGCCCCAGGCGCCGATCCCGACCGGGTGCGTGGTGGCCTACAACAGCTACGCGCTGCCGCCCGGCGGCGCTCTCCCGGCCGGATCGGCGTTCGGCCGCACGCCGATACCGGGGCACCGGATGATGTGCGTCAACCCGGCCGCGTTGTTGCGCGGCACACCGGCCGACACGGCGACGCCGCTGGACATGTACATGCCCACCCGCCGCCTGATGGACGGCAACTGGCTCAACCCGCGCGGCCACCTCGCGCACGTGTTGTCCGCGTACGAGTTGGCCGACGACCCCTCCGGCTACACCCGATACCAGGACAAGATCAGCGGGAAGTGCGCCTTCACCCAGGACGCGAACGGCACCGCGACCTGGTTCGACATCACCGGCGGCGCCGGGATGTTCCCCGACAGCGGCCTGTCCGTGCCGCTGGGCACGCACACCGTCGACTACAACGTGGCGATGGGCGACCTCACCGCGCTGATCGCCGCCCAGGCGAACACGTGGCGGGCGGCCCACCCGGCCTGACCAGACCTGCCCACCCGGGTCCGACCTGCCCGGCCTGCTCGGCCACCCGGGCCCACCCGACCCGGCCCGCCCGGCGCCCGCGCCACCTCCGCTCCACCGCACCCGCACCGCCGCAGCACCCGTCGCGCCCACCCGCGCCCCCGGGCCGTCCGGCGGCGATTCGAGCACGCCGCGAGGTCGGCCGAAATGCCCGGCCGAATCCATCGACCCGCGTAACCGTCGCGTGAATACGCCGGGTATCCCGACCGCACGCTTCCGTTACGTGTAACGGCCAACATTTCGGCCGGCCGACCGCACCGGGGAATTCGATTCCCGAATTCGTCCCGCGAATTCGACAAAGGACCAGTCATGACCATCCTGGGACGCCGCCGCGTAGCGGCCCTCGCCACCGCCGGACTCGTCGTGGCCGCCGTCGCCGGCTGCGGCGGCTCGAACACCTCGAAGGGCGCCGGCGGCAAGACCCTGACCCTGGCCGCCGCGGCCGACGCGGCGAGCCTGGACCCGGCGAAGACGGCCGGGGGCAACATGCTCGCCTACCTCCAGCCCCTGTACGACGCGCTCACCACGGTCAACCCCGACCAGAGCGTGGGCCCGGGCCTGGCCACCGCGTGGACCTACACCGACCCCGAGCGCCGGCACCTGCGGATGACCCTGCGCGAGGGCGTCACGTTCAGCGACGGCACCCCGTTCGACGCGTCCGTGGTCAAACAGAACCTGGACCGCATGGCCACGAGCAACGGACCCAGCTCGTTCGCCGTCGCCACCGTCGCCGGCGTCACCGTCAACAGCCCCACCGAGGTCGAACTGGCCCTGAAGACCCCCGATCCGGCGCTGCTGTTCAACCTCGGCCTGGTCGCCGGGATGATGGTCGGCCCCAAAGCGTTCGCCGACGCCAACGCGCAACCCGTGGGCACCGGCCCGTACATCCTGGACACCGGCCACACCACCCGCGGCGACCGCTACACCTACACCCGCAACCCGCGCTACCGCACCCCCGCCGCGTACCCCTTCGACAAGGTCGTGATCAAGGCGATCCCGGACACCAACGCCCGCACCACCGCACTGCTCACCGGCCAGGCCGACGCCGGCATCGGCGCCCCGGCGCGGATGGACGCCGCCAAACAGGCGGGCCTGACCGTGACCCGCCAACCCGGCCAGGTCACCGGCCTGTGGCTGGTCGACCGCGACGGCAGGATCGCCCCGCCGCTCAAGGACGCCCGCGTGCGTCAGGCGATCAACCACGCGGTCGACGGCCCCGGCATCCTCAAGGCCATCATGGCCGGCGTCGGCACCCCCACCACGCAGATGTTCGCGGCCGGATCCCCGGCCTACGACCCGGAGTTGGACCGCAAGTATCCCTACGACCCGGCCCGGGCCAAGCAGTTGCTCACCGAGGCCGGCTTCCCCGACGGCTTCAAGCTCAGCCTGCCCAGCGAGAACGCCTTCGTGCCCGCGATCTACCCGGTGCTGGCCGAGCAGCTGAACCAGGTCGGCATCAAGGTCGAGTACACCCCGGTGAGCACCAACCAGCTCTCCGTGCAGTACTTCAGCGGCCGATTCCCGGCGTTCATGTACGTCTGGGGCACCACGCAGAACTGGATCGACGCCAACGCGCTGCTGTCGCCGACCGCGCCGACCAACCCGTTCAAGGTCGACGACCCGGTCGCCGTCGACCTGCTGGCGCGGATCGCCACGGCGAGCGACCGGGACCAGGGCCCGCTGTACCGGCAGTTGAACGCACACGTGGTCGAACAGGCCTGGTTCGCACCGCTCTTCCGCGGTGAGACGGTGATGTTCTCGGCCAAGCGGATCACGCTGGGCAACCAGCCCGGGCAGACCTTCTTCTCCCTGTCCGACTACAAGCTCGCCGGCTGAGCGTCGCCATGATCACGTTCCTCACCCGTCGGTTGATCTCGGCCGTCGCCCTGCTGCTCGTGGTCTCCGCGCTGACCTTCTTCCTGATGGACCTGCTGCCCGACCCGGGCCGCGGCATCCTGGGCGTATCCGCCACCGACGAACAACTGGGCGCCAAACGCGAGGAATTGGGCCTGGACCGGCCGGTGGTGCCGCGCTACCTGGACTGGTTGTGGGCGGCGCTGCGCGGCGACCTGGGCACCTCGTGGACCACCGGCCTGGACGTCGCCGACTCGATCGGCACCAAACTGCCGGTGACGCTGTCCCTGACGCTGACCGCGACCGTGGTCTGCGCGCTGTTCGGCATCGCCCTCGGGCTGTTCGCCGCGATCCGGCGCGGGATCGTGGACCGCTCGGTGCACGTGCTCGCCGTGGCCGGCTTCGCGATCCCGGGCCTGTGGGTGGGCATCCTGCTGGTGGCCGTGTTCGCGGTGAAGCTCGACTGGCTGCCCGCCACCGGCTATGTACCGCTCGCCGAATCGCCCGTGGACTGGGCGCGTTCGCTGGTGCTGCCGGTGGCCACCATCGCCGTCTCCGGGATCGCCGCGATCGCCCAGCAGACCCGAAACGCGGTGGCCACGGTCCTGGAGCGGGACTACGTGCGGACCCTGCGCAGCCGCGGACTGCCGCTACGGCGCGTGCTGTTGGTCCACGTGCTGCGCAACGCGACCCCGCCCGCGCTGACCGTGGTCGGCCTCCAGTTCATCGGGCTGCTCGGCGGCGCGCTGGTGATCGAGCAGATCTTCGCGCTGCCCGGGCTCGGTTCGCTGGCCATCGGCGCGACCTCGCAGTCGGACGTACCCACCGTGCAGGGGGTCGTCCTGGTGAGCGTGTGCGTCGTGGTCTCCGTCAACCTGGTCGTCGATCTGGCGACCGGCGTGCTCGATCCGAAAGTCGGCATGAGATGAACGACAACCAGACCGCGGCGGTCGCGCCGCCGACCGCCGAGGCCCCGGTGGAGCGCGCGGACCGGGGCAAGCCCGCGGCCGCGCCCGCGCCGGCCTCGGCGCCGCGCCGGCACGGGCCCGCCGGGCGCTTCCTCCGGGACCCGATCGCGGTCGCCGCGTCGGCCATGCTGCTGCTGGTGATCGTGACCGGCGTGTTCGCGGGGCTGTTGAGCGAACACGGACCCAACAAGGCCGCGTTGGACGCGGTCCTGGCCGACCCGTCCGGCACCCATCCGCTCGGCGGTGACGGCTCCGGTCGTGACGTACTGAGCCGATTGCTGTACGGCAGCCGCACCAGCCTGCTCGCCGGCGCCATCGCCACCGGGGTGGCGCTGCTGATCGGCGTGCCCACCGGGCTCGCGGCCGGCTACGTGGGCGGCTGGTGGGACGCGCTGTCGAGCTGGGTGGCCAACCTGTTCCTGGCCCTGCCCGGCGTGGTGGTCCTGCTCGCGCTCGTGGCGGTGGAAGGGCCCGGCCTGGTCGGCTCGATGGTCGTGCTCGGCGTGCTCACCGCCGCCCCCGTCTTTCGGCTGGTGCGCGGCGAGGTGAAACGGGTGCGCGGGGAGCCGTACGTGGACGCGGCGCGGGTGGCCGGCCTGTCCGACCCGCGGATCATGGGGCGGCACGTCCTGCGCGTGGTGCGGGTCCCGATCATCACCCAGGCGTCGCTGATCTTCGGCCTCGCGCTGATCATCGAATCCGGCATCGCCTTCCTCGGCCTGGGCGAGGCGGACCGGGCCAGTTGGGGGGCGATGCTCAACGACGCCTCGGTCCACGTGTACGACAACGCGATGTTGTCGGTGTGGCCGGGCGCGGCGATCACCCTCACCGTGCTGGCGGTCACCCTGCTCGGCGCGGGACTTCGGGACGCCTTCGAGGACGCGCCGAAGCCCGCCCCGACCACGCGCCGCCGGCGGGTACGGGGGCCGGCCCGGGAGCGGGCGGTGGGCGTCGACACCGGCGCGCTGCTCGTGGTGGACGGCCTGGAGGTCGCCTACCCGGCACCCGGTGGCGAGGCCGCCGTCGTGGACGCGGTGTCGCTGAGCGTGGATCGGGGCGAAATCCTGGGCCTGGTCGGCGAGTCCGGGTGCGGCAAGACGCAAACCGCGCTGGCCGTACTGCGCCTGCTGCCCGTCGGGGGCGAAATCCGGGCCGGGCGGGTGGTGTTCGACGGGCGTGACCTCGCGGCGCTGTCCGAGCGGGAGGTGAACGCGCTGCGCGGGCGCCGGATCGGCTACATCCCCCAGGACCCGATGTCCAACCTCGACCCCAGCTTCCGGATCGGCGGCCAACTGGTCGAGCCGCTGCGCGCGCACCTGGGCCTGTCCCGCGACGCCGCCCGCCGCCGGGCCCTGGAACTGCTGGACCGGGTGGGCATCGCCGACCCGGCCCGGGTGTTCGCCGCCTACCCGCACCAGGTCTCCGGCGGCATGGCCCAGCGCATCCTGATCGCGGGCGCGGTCGCCGCCGAACCCGACCTGCTGATCGCGGACGAGCCGACGACGGCACTCGATGTCACCGTGCAGGCCGAGATCCTGGACCTGCTGCGCTCGCTCCAACGCGAGCACGGCATGGGGATGATCCTGGTCACCCACGACCTGGGGGTGGTCGCGGACATCTGCGACCGGGTGGCGGTGATGTACGCCGGGGAGATCGTCGAAACCGCGACCTCGGCGGACCTGTTCGCCCGCCCGGCGCACCCGTACTCCGCCGCGCTGCTCGCCGCCGTCCCGGACGGCGCCGGCGCCCGGAGCCGACTGCCCACCATCCCGGACCGGGTGCCCTCGGTGCACGACCGGCCGAGCGGCTGCCGATTCGCCCCGCGCTGCGCGTACGCCGCACCCGGCTGCGCGGTCCACCCGGAGCCGACCACCCACCGGGACGGGGCGGTGCGCTGCGTCCGGGTGGAGAACGAGGTGATCGTATGGAACCGGTGAACACGACGGCCGCCGCGGACCCGGCGCGGCCGCTGCTCGCGATCGACGAACTGGTGGTGGAGTACCGCACCGGCGGTCGGCGCCGCCCGCCGCTGCGCGTGCTGCACGAGGTGAGCCTGGAGGTGCACGCGCACGAAACGGTCGGCCTGGTCGGCGAGTCCGGCTCCGGCAAGACCACCCTCGGGCGCGCGGTACTGGGCCTCGCGCCGGTGGCGGGCGGCACGATCACCTTCGCCGGCACCCGAATCGACGGCCTGGGCCGCCGGGCGCGGCGCGCACTGAGCCGGGACATCCAGGTGGTGTTCCAGGACCCGTACGGCTCGCTGAACCCGTCGATGACCATCGGGGACATCCTCACCGAACCGCTCACCGCGCGGCACACGCACACCCGCCGGGCGGCGCGCGAGCGCATCGGCGAACTGCTCGACGCGGTCGGCCTCCCGGCGGACACCGCCGCCCGCTCGGCCCGCGAACTCTCCGGCGGCCAGCGGCAACGCGTCGCCATAGCCCGCGCGCTCGCGCCCGGGCCGCGCCTGATCATCTGCGACGAGCCGGTGAGCGCACTCGACCTGTCCACCCGGGCGCAGGTGATCAACCTGCTCGTCGAACTCCAGCAGGCCACGGGCGTGGCCTACCTGTTCATCGCGCACGACCTGTCGGTGGTCGGCCACGTGAGCGACCGGGTCGCGGTGATGTCGCGCGGCGAGATCGTCGAATGCGCGGACGCGGCGCGTGTCACCACCGACCCCGAACACCCCTACACCCGCAGCCTGTTGCTGGCCGCCCCGGTGCCGAACCCGGCCCGCCAGGCGGAACGGCGCGCGGCCCGGCATCGGTTGGCGGCGCAGGGGGCGCCGCTGGGGTAGTCGGGATCGGCCCGGACCGGCCGGTCCCGCGCTCGGGGCCGAGCCGGCGGGGTGGGTCCGAGTCCAGGCACGGGTCGGGTCCGCGAGTACGCCTCGCATGCGCCGTCCGGGCCGCTCGCGCCGGCCGCGAGCACGTCGGGGCACGCCGCCGGGCCGCTCTGCGGACTGCCCGCCTCGGCGCCGCGCGCCCGCGTGGACCGCCGTGACGATGGCGCGGGCCGGGCCGTCGACGGTGACGGCGCCCTGTGCGGTGCTCGCGCCCGGCGAGTGCGGCCGCCCGGGGCGATGCCGGCGAACCCGGATCCGGGTGTCCGCCGCGCCGCGATGCCCCGACCGCGAACGGGCCGTGCCCGACACGGTCGGCCCGCCCGTACGGCATCGCGCACCGGCGGCCACGCCGGGCCGGCGCCGCGATCGTCGCGCCGAGCGGGAGCGGGCCGGCCGTACCCGCTCTGGCATCATGGACAAGCGGAACCCTGTTCCGACGGCGGATCCGGCGGGAGAAGGGCGGCAGGGTGAAGGACGGCGTGGAGCGGCCCAAGCGGGTGGACGCGCGGCGCAACGAGGAGATCCTGCTCGATGCCGCCGCCGCGGTCTTCGTGACCTCGGGCGTGGAGGCCCCGGTGCGCGACATCGCGGCCCGGGCCGGGGTCGGCACGGGCACGATCTACCGCCACTTCCCGACCCGGGCGGACCTGATCATCGCGGTGTATCGGCACCAGGTGCAGACCTGCGCCGAGGCCGGACCGGAGCTGCTCGCGACCAGCGCGACGCCGTACGCCGCGCTGGGGCGCTGGATCGACCTGTTCGTCGACTTCCTGGTCACCAAGCACGGGCTCGCGGCCGTGTTGCAGTCGGACAACGCCGGCTTCGAGGCGCTGCTGCACTACTTCCTCGATCGGCTCCTGCCGGTGTGCGCCGAACTGCTGGCCGCGGCGGCGGCCGCCGGCGAGATCCGCCCCGACATCGAGGCGTACGACCTGATGCGCGGCGTCGGCAACCTCTGCATCGGCGCCGACAACGACTCGCGCTACGACGCGCGGCGGCTGGTGCAGATCCTGATCGCCGGCCTGCGGACGAAGCCTTAGCCGAGGCCCGCTGCGGGGGCGAAACGGTGCCGCGGGGGTTCGGCGCGCTCAGATCTCCACTACGGCGGCGGCCACCGCGCCGTCGCCGCCCAGGGAGGTGAGCAGGACGCGGGTGCCGCTGGGGCGGCCGGATTCGAGCACCATCCGGGCGGCGATGAGCAGGCCGGTGGCGCGCGGGCGACCGGTTTCCGGGCCGATGTCGGTGACCTGGTGGTGCTGGAGGCCGAAGTGGCGGCGGAAGGCACGGTTGGTCTCGGCGGACGGGGTGTGCAGCGCGACGTGGTCGATGGTCGACCAGGGGATGCCAGCCTGGCGCAGGGTCTGGGCGACCACGGCCGACACGGCGATCGGGTCGTCCCGCAGCGACGAGCCGTGGTGTTCCCGCCAGGACACGTGGACCCGGTCGACCATGGTGGCCACGACGGACCGGCCGGGTTCGACCCGGCGGGCGCCGGCGCCGACGCGCGGGCCCGCGGCGGGGGTGCGCTCCCGGGCAGGTGGCCGCAGCCGCGGGTGAGCGGCGCCGGCACGGTGTGGGTCGCGTACGGAGACCGCCAGCAGGCGATGCCGTTCCAGCCCCTTCTCCAGGACCAGGGCCGCCGCCGCGGGGTGCTCGTCGTGGGCGGGCGCCAGCACGATGCCGCGGTGCGCGGCCGGGTCGACCGCGAGGTGCGCGGCGAGGGTGCCGAGCGCGGACAGCGGATGATCGCCGCAGTGCACCGCGTGATAGGCGTGGATGCGCCCGACGCCGACCCGGTCGAGGACCAGCCGCCCGGACAACGCGATCGGCGCGCCGGCCGCGGCCTCGTCACAGAGCAGGCAGTACTGCCCGTCCAGGTCGCCGCCGCTCAGCCCGCAACGGTCCAACGCCTCGCGTACGGCGGCCTCGTCGAGGAGCAGCGACGACGTCGGCGCGGGGGCCGAGCAGCTTCCCACGGCGGCGATACCCAAGCCCGTGACCTTCATGGGGTTCTCCTCCCGGCGCGAAACGGCGGCCCCAGGTGCCCGACACCACCGCTCGGCATCGGGCACGACCCCCGGGAAACCGTCGAGCCCACCCGGGGCACGCATTGAGGAACGCGTCCAGAGCGAGCCCCGAGGGCCGTGCCGTGGATCCGACGCTACGTCCCCCGAGCCACCCCCACTCCCCGCCTTCACGCCCCCCTGACGTCCGAACCACCCCCACCTGACGCCCTCTTGACACACCCGCCCCCGCGCCCGCGGACCAACGCGCCACACCCCCGCAGCTCCGGCAGCACCCCACTCCCGTGAACGCCTCCTTCCGCATCAAGGACGCGTACGGATTCCGGGTGAACGCGTATGCGGGGCGTACGGGTTCGTTCCGGCAAAGGTGCAAGTCGTCGGTGCTGCCTAGCGTCGGTGTCATGCGGGGGAGCAACAGCACGGGGAACAGCGGGAATTCGGGTCCGAGACCGCGTGCTCGGCGTGGTCGTGGCGGGGGGATGGCGCTCCGGGGTCGGCCTCGCCGCGACCATCCGGTGGGTGCCGGGGGTGGGCGCGCGAGGCGGTTGACCACGCCCGCCGTGCTGCGGCTCCTGACGACCGGCGTGGTCGTGGCGCTCGTCGCCTACCTCGGCGTCCTGCTCGCGGCGGTCTCCGCCGCCGACGACGGGCTGCGTACGGTCGGCGCCGGCGCCGGTCCGCGCGTGGTGTCCGCGAACGCGCTGCACGGGGCCCTGTCCGGGATGGACGCCGAGTTGGCCGACACCGTCCTGGTCGGCGACGAGCCGGGGCTGGGCTTCGCCCGGGAGCAGGCGGCGGCGAACTACGCGGCCGACCGCAAGGCGCTCGGCGACGCCATCGAGGAGACCGGCGCCGGCATCGAGGGCGACGAGGCCCGGCGCACGCTCGCCGACCTCGTCGACAAGGTCGGGCTCTACGACAACCTGGCCGGGCAGGCGACCCTGCTCGACCGGCAGTCGGACGCTCGCGCCCTGACCGACGCCTCACCCGCGCTGCCGGTGCTGCGCCAGGCGGCCGACCTGATGCGCGACACCCTGCTGCCGGAGGCCGATCGCCTCTCGGCGGCCAACGCCGGCGCGGTCGAGGCGACCTATCGCGACACCTACGGGCGGGCCCGCGACCTGGGCGGCTGGTCGCTCGCGCTCGGCCTGGGCGCGATCGGCGTCCTGCTCTGCGGGCAGGCGTTCGTGGCCGTGCGCACGCGCCGGGTGGTCAATCCGGGGATGCTGATCGCGACCGTAGTGGTCGTGGCGCTGGTGTGGACGGGTACCGGATCCACCCTGGCCGGCGCCGAGCACCTGCGTACCGCCAAGAAGGACGCGTTCGACTCGGTCCTCGAACTCACCAGGGCCCGGGCCGTGGCCACGGACGCCAACCGCGACGAGAGCCGATTCCTGCTCGACCGCGCCCGCGCGGCGGACGCGGAACGCGCGTTCGAGGCCAAGTCCCGCGAGCTGGCCGGCTTCGACGGGGTGCGACTCGACGGCTACGCCGAGGCGTTGCGCTCGGCGATCACCGGCCTCCCGGGCCTCGCGAAGGGGGCGACCCCGCCGTTCGACGGGCGGTTCGGCCGGGAGTTCCGCAACATCACCTTCGCCGGCGAGCGTGCGGCGGCCGAGGACGCGCTGCGCTGGTACGCCCGATACCAGGACTACGACAGGCAGTTGCGCACCATGGTCGCCCGGGGCGACCTGCGGGGCGCGATCGACTTCGACACCAGCCACCGGGAGAACAACTCCAACTGGGCCTTCGACCACCTGATCGAGTCGCTGGAGGCCGTCACCGCGATCAACCGCACGCACATGGACGCCGAGGCGAACGCCAGCCGCGACGCGCTCGCCGACCTGGGCCCGATCGCCACGCTCCTGGTCCTGGCCGCGGCCGGGGTGACCTGGGCGGGCGTACGGGCGCGCCTGGTCGAGTACCGCGCCGGCGAGGCCGCGCCGGCGCACATCCGGCTGCGTCGACCCACCCACCCGGGCCCGCCGCCCGGCCCGGCCGGGCCCGCCGCCCTCGACCGACCCCGACCGGCCCCGGAACCGGTCCCCGCGGCAGCCGTACCGGCCCGGCGCTGAGCCGAACCCCGGCCGCGGCGGCCGGGACTCACAACCAGTCGTTGCGGCGGAAGGCGCGGAACATCAGGACACAGGCACCGACCATCACGACCAGCACGCTCGGATAGCCGTACGTCCACTTCAACTCGGGCATGTGTTCGAAGTTCATCCCGTAGATGCCCACTATCAGCGTCGGGACGGCCAGGATCGCCGCGATGGCGGCGATCTTGCGCATGTCGGTGTTCTGCCGGACCGTCACCCCGGCCAGGCTCGCCGAGAGTATCGAGTCGAGCAGTTCGTCGAACGCCACGAGCCGTTCGCGCACCTGGGCCAGGTGGTCGGCCACATCGCGCAGATAGGCGTCGAAGACCGTACCGTCCCCCGGCAGGCCCCCGTCGGCCAGCCGCTCCAGCGGCCGGGCCAGCGGCAGTACCGCGCGCTTGAACTCGATCAGCTCGCGTTTGAGCTGGTAGATGCGCTCCGCGTCGTTGCTCGGCCGGGGCGAGAAGACCTCCTCCTCCAGGCGTTCGAAGTCGTCCTCGACCTTGTCCGCCACCAGCAGGTAGTCGTCCACGACCCGGTCGGTGATCGCGTGCACCACCGCGGCCGGGCCGTGCCCGAGCCGCTCGGGATCGGCCTCCAGGGCCTGGCGCAACTCGACCAGCGGCGGCGCGCTGCCGTGGCGCACGACCACGACGAACTTGTCGCCGGCGAAGACCATGATCTCGCCGGTGTCCACGACCTCGCTGGTCGCGGTCAGCGCGTCGTGCTCGACGTAGACGATGGTCTTGAGCACCAGGAAGAGGGTGTCGTCGTAGCGCTCCAGCTTGGGCCGCTGATGTGCCTCGACCGCGTCCTCCACGGCGAGCGGGTGCAGGTGGAAGGCGGCGGCGATCTCGGCCAGGTCCTCGGTGAGCGGGGCGTGCAGCCCGATCCACACGAAGCAGTCCTCGCTCGCCTCGGCCGCGTCGAGCGCGTCCTGCAACGGCACCTCACCGGGGCGCCGGACCCCCTTGTCGTAGAGCGCGCAGTCCACCACCACGGGCGCCCGCCGAGCCCCCGCGGCATCCGCGCCCGCCGGTACCGCGCCGCCGGGCCGAAAGCGCTTCGTCGTCCGCCACGAGCTCATCGTCCTGCTCCCGAATCGAGGATGTCCCGCCCGATCGTAGGCGGCACCACCCCTTTGCGGGGGGCCTACATCGCAGGAATCCCGGCGGCACGCCCCCCGCGGGGCGGGCCGCGGCCCCATCCGCGCGGACCCGCCGGCCCGGGGCACGGGCGCCGCCGCGCGCGAGCGGTAGCGTCCTGCGGAATCGACCGAAGGAGCAACCGTCGGACGGCGATGGCGAGTTCCGTGGACCGACCGACCCGCATCCCAAGGCGGCGCCGCGCGTGGCAGGCGCGCCGGTGCCGTGCCGCGACGGGCTGTACGTGGACGTCGAGCCGGACCACCTCGACGGGGCCGCGATCTCGTTCGCGGCGACCGACGGGTTTGGGACGGTGGAGTACGTGGGTCGGCTCGCCGAGGACGCGCCGACCCTGTTCGTGGACACGCACAGCCTGATCAACGACCACCGCTCCCGGCGCGAGCTGCGCTTCGCGCGGGCGGAATTCCCGAACGGATGAACGAACGAGGAGTCGCGGCGGCGCGCGATCCCCGATCCGGGAGCGAGGCCGCCGTCGGGGCGGAGCCGGGCCCCGGGTATTGCTAGATTGGGCGCGCCCCCGCCGCACGTGTCTGCGGCCTCCGCCTATTTTGGGGATCTCGTGCCGCTCAGCACCGACGTGTCCAGTCCGGAAATCGACCTCGCGGCCGTTCGCGAGGAGTACGCGGCCCTCGCGGCCGAGGGACTTCGCCTCGATCTCACCCGGGGCAAGCCCTCGCCGCAACAACTGGACCTGGCGAACGGGCTGCTCTCGCTGCCCGGCGGCGACGACTTCAAGGCCGCCGACGGCACCGACTGCCGCAACTACGGCGGGCTCAACGGCCTGCCCGAGCTGCGGGAGATCTTCGCCGGGCTGCTGCAGGTCCCGGCCGCGCAGCTGCTCGCCCTCGGCAACGCCAGCCTGACCCTGATGCACGACGTGATCGCGCACGCGCTGCTGTCCAAGGTGCCCGGTGCCGAGCGTCGCTGGGTGGACGAGCCCGAGGTGCTGTTCCTGTGTCCGGTGCCCGGCTACGACCGGCACTTCGCGCTGTGCGAGCGGTTCGGTATCGGCATGGTCCCGGTCCCGCTCACCGGCGAGGGCCCGGACCTGGCCGCGGTCGAGGCGCTGGTCGCCGCCGACGCGCGGATCAAGGGCATGTGGTGCGTGCCCAAGTACAGCAACCCGAGCGGGGAGAGCTACAGCGACGAGACGGTGCGCCGGCTCGCCGCGATGCCCACCGCCGCGCCGGACTTCCGGCTGTTCTGGGACAACGCCTACGCGGTGCACCACCTGACCGACAAGCCGGTCGAGCTGCTGTCGATCCTGGACGCCTGCGCCGAGGCGGGCAACCCCGACCGCGCGTTCGTCTTCGGCTCGACCTCGAAGATCAGCCACGCCGGCGCCGGGGTGGCCTTCTTCGGCTCCTCCGCGGCGAACACCGCCTGGCTGACCGGGCTGCTGGCCAAGCAGACCATCGGCCCGGACAAGGTCAACCAGCTGCGGCACGTGCGCTTCTTCGGCGACGCGGAGGGCGTGCTCGCGCACATGGAGCTGCACCGCGAACTGCTGGAGCCGCGCTTCGCCGCGGTGTACGAGGTCCTGGATCGCGAACTGGGCGCGCTCGGCATCGCGAGCTGGACCCGGCCCGAGGGCGGCTACTTCGTCAGCCTGGAGGTGCCGGACGGCTGCGCCGCCGAGGTGGTTCGGCTGGCCAAGGAGGTCGGCGTCGCGCTGACCCCGGCCGGCGCCGCGTTCCCCGAGGGCAACGACCCGCGCGACCACCACATCCGGCTGGCCCCCAGCTACCCGACGGTCGACGAGGTGCACCGCGCGATGCGGGCCGTCGCGGTCTGCGTCAAGCTCGCCGCCGCCGAGGCCGCAGCGAAGTAACGCCGCCACACCCGACGACGACCCGGCCCGCCCCCCCCGAACGGGGTCGGGCCGGGTCGCGTTTTCGCGCCGACACCTCGCGCGGGTGCTGTACAGGGGTGGGTACAGCACTTGTCATGCGCGGTGCGGCGCCGGCGGGTTCGATCAGCCGATCGGTGGCGCGAGGTATTCCAGCGCGTAACCGTCGCCGGAGGGGGTCACGCGGGCGATGCCGGGTGAGTCGAGGTGGGCGCCGGCCACGAAGTGGTGTGGCCGGCCGAGTCGTTCGAGCAGCGCCGCCCGTGCGGCGCGGGCCTGGGACTGGTCGCCGTCGAACTCCCAGGACACCTTCGGCCGTTCGAATTGAAGCGTGGGAACGTGCACGGTGTCGCCCCAGGCGAGCAACCGGGCCGCGCCGCTCCGGACCTCGTAGACGGTGTGACCGGGGGTGTGGCCCGGCGTCGGGATCGCGGTGGTCCAGTCGTTGATCGCGACCGTCTCCGTCACCGGTACGACCCGGTCGCGGATCGGTTCGAGCCGTCCCGTGCACACCGAGGCGTCGCCCGCGCCGATCCACACGCGTTCGAGCTTGGGGAACGCCTCCGAACCGTCCGGCGCGATCAGGCCGCTCACGTGGTCCTCGTGCCTGTGGGTGATGGCCACATCGGTGACCTGCGCGCGGTCGATTCCCGCTTCGTCGAACGCGTCGTGGAGCAATCCCATGGTGGGCTCGTGCCAGACGTCGGACGCGCCGGTGTCGACCAGCACCGACCGTGTGCCGTCGGTGAAGAAGAAGGCGTTGACCGCCAGCCGCAGGTTGTCGCCGGCCAGCGGTACGGCGGCCGGCAGCTCGTCGAGCGTGCACCCGTGCTCGTCGCGGAGCCGGGTCGGCGGCATGTCGATGTACCCGTCTCGCAACGCGACCACCCGCAGATCGCCGAATTCGAACGTGGCATGGTGCCGGCCACTCGAGATCAAACGCATGGAACCCCTCCGTCGTGTCGAACGCACACCGTGAGTCTCTGATAGAAGACGCTGAATCTCCTATAGAAGAAACCCTACACTGTGGGCAGTGCGGCATCCATCGATCGAGGAGCACGGTGGTCGAGCAAGACGAGAACGCGGCCGAGCCACGGCACGGTGACGACCTGGCCGGCGCGTTCGGCGGCAATGTGCGGCGACGCCGCGAGGAGGCGGGTCTGACGCTGGAGCAGTTGTCCACGCGGTCGTCGGTCAGCCGGGCGATGTTGTCCAAGGTCGAACGCGGTGAGAAGAGCCCGACGATCGGCGTCGCGTCCAGGATCGCCCACGCGCTCGACGCGTCGCTCTCGGACCTGATCGGTGCGCCGGCCGCCGCCGGGGCCGGGGTGGCCGTTGCCATGCGCAGGAACGATCGCCCGGTTTTCCGTGACCCGGAAACGGGCTTCGAGCGGCACATCGTGTCGGCGGCGCCGGGCGCGGGGCGAGCCGAGATGGTCGTCCACCACCTCCCGGCGCAGGTCTCCACGGGGCTGCTGCCCGCGTACCCGCCGGGTACGGAGAAACAACTCGTGGTGCTCCAGGGCACCCTCACGGTCGCGATCGGCGGGATCAACGAAACCCTGGACACGGGCGATTCGCTGTTCTTCCAAGCCGACGCGGACCACGGCTTCGCCAACCGCACGAACGCCCCCTGCGAATACATCATGGTCATCTCCCGCAGAGCCTGATCGACACCGGACCCCAGCCCCCACAGGGCCACACACCACGAGGCCAAGGCCCAAACCCCGATCCACGGGGTACGCCCGCACGCCACCCGGCCGCCCCCCCAACCACGCCACTCCCACCCGGCTCCGCACCCGCACCCGCGCGGCTCCACCCCAGAGCCCGCCCCCACCCGCGCGGCTCCGCACCCGTGCCTGTTCGCCTCTGCACCTACGCCCGCGCGGCTTCGCCCTCGTGCCCGCTCGCCTGCGCCCGTGCCCGCTCGCCTTCGCGCCCGCACCCGCCCGGCTTCGCGCCGTACCCGCTCGGCTCCTTGCCTGCGCCCCCGGCTCTGCGCCCGCACCCGCCCGCCGATCCGCCGCCTCGGGAGATCCGCTGGGTCACCCGGTGAATATCCACCGGTCGGCCCGGAGTCCCTGGCCGCATCCCGCACCGCGCCCGCGGCGCCGCATCTCGCCCAGCCCCCGCGCGCCACGCTGCTGCGCTGCCCCGTCACGCGGTTTCGCGGCGCGACTCGGGTGCAGCGAAGCTCCGTTGGTTCGCTGTCGCCTTGCCGACGTCTCCGCGCCGCGCAACCCGCTCGGTCGTCTCGCCGCGTTCCCTCGCCGCTCCGCGCCGCCGTTGGTTCGCCGCCGGTACCGCCACGCTGCGCCACACGGCGCGCCACCTCTCCGCGCTCGCGCTCGCCCGCCCGGTCTCACCGCTCGACCGCGCTCGCGCTCGACCGTGTCGTGCTCCGGCTTCGTGTGTGGCTGTTGGTGGGTGGGGTCGTTGACTTTGGCTGGCTAACGGTGTTAGCTTCGAGGTGTTCGAGGGTACGGCACGGGGAAGAAGGCGACGGCGATGACCGAGTTCCTGGAGATCGAGGGTGGGCGGCTTGCCTACGATGTGCGCGGCGAGGGACGGCTGGTGGTGCTTTCGCCCGGCATGGGCAACAATCGGTCGGCCTTTCGGGAGCTTGCGGACATCCTGCTCTCCGCCGGATACCGCGTGGCCTGCGTGGACCTGCGCGGTCACGGCGAATCGACCGTCGGATGGTCCTCCTACACCCGCACCGACACGGCGAACGATCTGCTCGCCCTGATCCGGGAGTTGGGCGGCGGCCCGGCCGTCATCGTCGGACACTCCTTCTCCGGCGGATCGGCCACCATCGCCGCGGCTCGGGCACCCGAGCTGGTCGACGCCATCGTGGAGATCGCCCCGTTCACCCGGGCCCAGAAGATCGACTTCCGAGCACTGGGGTCCAACGCCCGCTACCGCAAGGGCATGACCCTGCTGATGGGCGCCGGCATGCTCCGCAACGTCGGATTGTGGAAGCGCTACCTCCACCACGCCTACCCGGGTACCAAACCGGCCGACTTCGACGCCCGAATCGCCACGCTCGACGCCGAATTGCGCCGCCCGGGACGGATGGCCGTGATGGCCAGGATGGGCATGGTCCCGCCCACCGACGCCGGCGCCGAACTGGGCAACATCCAGTGCCCGGCGCTCGTCCTCGAAGGCACCCTCGACCCCGACTGGCCCGACGCCGGCGCCGAGGGCCGGGCCGTCGTCGACGCCATGCCCAAGGGCCTCGCCCGGCTCGAACTCGTCGAGGGCGCGGGCCACTACGCGCACGCCCAGTTCCCCGACCGGGTCGCCGACGCGATCCGCTCCTTCCTGGAGCAGCCGGCCCACGACTGACGTCCGCCCCGATCACGAGCGGGTCGCCGACCACCGCGTCGGCGGCCCACACGTGCGTCCCGAGCCTCAGCGGCTGCGCAGACGGGTGATCGCTTCGGCCTTGGGGGTGTAGGCCCGCGGGAGGCGCAGGCCCGCCGTCAGGGCGGCCAGCACCTCCTCCTCCGCGTGGTGATACGTCAGCGCGTCGGCCAGCAGGACGTCCGCGTCGGCGGCCGGCAGCGCCACCGCGCCGCCCTCGTCGAGCAGAATCGGATCGCCCTCCACCAACGCGGTGTCGCCGATCCGGATCGGGCCGCCGATCTCGGCCACATGAACCGCCCCGCCCGGCCCCGCCGTCGCCTCGGACCGGGCCCACACCCGCAACCCCAGCCGGGCCACCGCCGGCACGTCCCGCACCGCCCCCTCGATCAACGCGCCGACCGCCCCCCGGGCCAGCGCGGCGGTGCTCAGGATCTCGCCCCACACCGCCCCCGGAGCCGCGTCCGCGCCGCCGATCACCACCACCCGGCCGGCCAGGTCCTCCGCGAGCAGCGCATGCAGCGGCTTGAGCCCGTGCGTGCCCGCCCCGGCCGCCAACCGCACCGTACGCGCCGACCCGAGCACAACACCCGAACCCCGGTGGAACGGCCGCAACGGCGGCGTCAACCACCCCGCCCGACCCCGGAGTTGCAGCACATCGGCAAGCGCGGCGGTGGCGGGCAGCGGCCCGGGCACGACGTCGGTCACGAAGAAGTCCTCTCGCTCAGCAGGAACTTGCGGATCTTGCCCACGGAGGTACGCGGCAACTCCGCCACCCGCTCGAAGCGCACCGGCCGCTTCGCCTTCGCGAGCCGCGCCGCGCACCACTCGGCCAGGTCGTCGAGCGCGGCCGGTTCGACCCCCGGCGCGGCCACCACGAACGCCACCGGCACCTCGTCGCGCATCTCGTCCGGCACACCCACCACGGCCGCCTCCAGCACCGCCGGATGTTCGGCCAACACCGCCTCGATCTCCACGATCGAGACATTCTCCCCGGCCACCTTGAGCACATCGCCACGCCGACCGGCGAAGTGGAAGTGCCCGTCCGGGTCCACCCGAGCGCGGTCGCCGGTGACGAACCAGCCGTCCCGGTAGGCGGCGGCGGTGGCGGCCGGATCGTCGAGATACCCGGCGAACAGGCTCACCCCGGGCTCGCCGCCGACCACGATCTCCCCGTCGTGCACCGCCACCACGCACCCGGGCGTCGGCCGACCCATCGACCCCGGGATCGGCGCCGCGACGGGATTGCTCAGCACCGCCGGGATGGTCTCGGTCATGCCGTACAACTGGCGCGGCCGACAACCGCCGAGCAGCGTCGCGAAGCGCTCGTACTGCTCGTCCGTCACGTTCTGCGCGTACCAGCAATGCCGCACCCGCAGACCGGCGACCGGCTCCCGCCGCGCCGTCCGGGTCAGGATCATCCGGATCGGCGCGGCGAACAGGCTGACGTGGGTGACCAGATGCCGAGCGGCCTGGGCGACGAAGCGGCTCGCGGAGAACGTGGGCAACAACACCACGCTCGCCCCCACCGCGATCGCCGCCGCGAAGGAGTAGTACTGCGCGTTCGCGTGGAACATCGGCAGTACGACGAACTGCCGGTCATCATGGCCAAGTTCGGCGGCAGCGGCCATGACGTCGCCGGCGAAGGCGTAGTTGGCCTGAGTGACCATCACACACTTGGGCGCCGCCGTCGTACCGGAGGTGAACATCAGCCCCGCGAGGTCGTACGGCCCCGGCGGGGGAGTATCACCGGCCACTGCCGGCCGACCCGACAGGACCGCAAGCGCGGTGTCGTCCTCCCCGACCTCGACCACGACCGCCGCCGGGTTCGAATCCCGCGCAGCCGCCCGGTAGTCGGCGGCACGCGAGGGCGCGCAGAACCCGAGCCGGACCCCCGTCCGCCGCAGGTGCGCGGCCAGTTCCGGGGCACTCGCCGACGGATCGTGGCAGACCATCGCCGCGCCGATCCGGACCAGCGCGAGCCACAACGCCACGTACGCCGGGCAGTTGCGCAGCGCGATGCCGACCCGGTCCCCGGGCCGCACGCCACGTGCGGTCAGCCCGCCGGCCACCCGCGCCACGAGGGCGTCGAACTCGCCATAGGTCCAGCGGGTCACCTCCCCGTCCGGTCCCTCCCAGATCAGGAACGGCGCATGCGGCCGACCGGCCGCGGTCGCGGACCAGCGCGCGGCGAAGGTGGGCGCTTCGGACGCCACATGAACCTCCAAGGCAACAGTCGAACAGACGTGAGGACTTCGGATGACGGCACCAATCCCACGGAACTTCGCCACCGTACGGGTGCGCCGCAATCGGGCATGGACGCACCATCAGGCGTCGGAGCCCAACCGGGCGCACAGCGAAGCGCCGACGCACAACCAAGCGTGTCGACGCACAACCAGGCGCCGACGCAGAACCAGGCGCCGACGCACCACCGGGCGCCGGCGCGCGACCAGGCGGGAGCCGCGCGCCGACGCCCTCACGTCACGCCGAGCCGTCCGCCCCCGCAGCCCCGGCCGCTCCCGCCGTCACCGGCGTGCCATATCCCCCACCGCCGGGCAGTTCCAGCCGCACCACATCCCCCGGCTGCAGCGTGATCCGGGCCTGCGTGCGTACCGGTTCGCCGTTGACCAGGAAGCGCCCGGTGGCCCCCTCCCCGCCGCCGAAGATCCCGCGCGGGCCGCGCGCGAGCCGGCTGGCGACCGCGTTGAGCACCCACGGCGACGGCGAGTCCACGGTGAATTCGATGGTCTGCCCCATCCCGCCCCGCTGCGCGCCGAGTCCGCCCGAACCGCGCCGAAGCTCCTTGCGCAGGAAGCGAATCGGCGCCGACGCCTCGACCACCTCCAACGGCACGGCGGACACGCCGGTGGGATATGACGTGGTGGACAGTCCGGGTTTGCCGGCCCGCGCGCCGACGCCGCCCGCGTAGGTGAACATCGCGGTGATGAACGGCCTGCCCTCCGCGTCGTGTCCGCTGACCTGCATGGTCCACACGGCCGCCGAACCCTCGGCCATCACCGCCTCCGGCAGCGCCTGGGACATCGCGTTCAGCAGCGGCATCGGCAGGAACATGCCCACCACGTGGCGCGCGGTGCACGGCGCCGGCGACACCGCGTTGACGATGCTGCCCACCGGCGCCTCGACCCGGATCGGCGCCAGCGAGCCCGCGTTGTTGGGCACATCGGGATTGAGCAGGCTGCGCAGGGTGAACGTCGTATAGGCGTGCGTGTAGTTCTTCACCACGTTGATCCCGAACGGACTCGCCCCGGACGAACCGGCGTAGTCCACCAGGATCTCGCCCGCCTCGGCATCGATCGTGACCGCCACCTTGATGGTGATCTCCGAGCCGTCCGCCAGATCCAGCACCGACGCGGCCTCGTACGTCCCGCCCGGCAACGCCCGGATCGCCCGCCGGGTGGCCTCCTCGGAGCGGCGGATGACCTCGTCGCCCAGATCCTCGATGTCCGCCAACGCATACGCGTCGAGCAGTGTCTTCAGCCGCGCCGCGCCCACCTCGCCGGAGGCCATCTGGGCGTGCAGGTCACCGGCCATGTGCGTGGGTTGGCGGACGTTGGCCAGGATGAAGTCCCAGACGGGCTCGTTGCGTTCGCCGCCGACCATGAGCTTGCTGATCGGGATCCACAGGCCCTCCTCGAACACGTCCCGCGCGCCCGCGCCGATGCCGTAGCCGCCGACGTCGGTGTGGTGGATGGTGGAGCCGAAGAAGGCGATCACCCGCCCGCCGCGCCAGACCGGCACCAGGACGGTGACGTCCAGCAGTTGCCCGGCGGTCTGATACGGGTCGTTGGTGACCAGTACGTCCCCGGGGGCGAGCGAGTCGACCGGGTGCCGGTCCAGGATGTTGCGACAGGCGATGGCCAGCGAGTTGATGTGCCCGGGGGTACCGGTGACCGCCTGGGCGACCATCCGACCGCGCCGGTCGAACAGCGCGTTGGCCAGGTCGCCCGCCTCGCGCACGATCGGGCTGAACGCGGCCCGCTGGAGCGCCTTGGCCTGCTCGTTGACGGTCGCGACGAGGGAGCCCCACAGGACCTCCAACTCGATCGCGTCGAAGGTGCGAGTCACGCGGATCCCTCCTCGGTGGCAGCGGTGGCGGCGGCAGCAGAAACAGCGGGAGCAGCGGGAGCGGCGGCCGTCGCGGTGGCCACGATCGACCCGTCCGGCGCGACCTCGCAGGTCCAGCCGTCGGGAATGACCGACGTGGTCTCCCGCTCCTCGACCAGCGCGGGTCCGACGAACCGGTGGCCCGCGCCGAGTTCGGCCCGCCGGTACACCGGGACGTCGACGGCGGACGCGCCCAGCCGGAAGCGCGCGGCGCGGTACCGATTCGGCGTGGGCTCGCCCTCGCCGATCGGCACCGTGGGTACCTCGAAGCCCGGCGCGTCCGACCACGCGGCGACCCGCCACGTGACCACCTCGACGCCGACGTCGGGGATCCGCAGCCCATAGATCTTCTGGTACTCGGTGTGGAACTGCTCGACGGTGTCCGCGAGCGTGGTCGGCCAGGCGTCGCCCTCGCCCACCCACAGGGTGATCTCGTTGCCCTGGCCCTCGTAGCGCGCGTCC
The DNA here is from genome assembly GCF_042793325.1 of Embleya sp. NPDC056575. Taxonomy (NCBI): domain Bacteria; kingdom Bacillati; phylum Actinomycetota; class Actinomycetes; order Kitasatosporales; family Streptomycetaceae; genus Embleya; species Embleya sp. NPDC056575. The sequence continues at coordinate 37,419 of NZ_JBHTVA010000062.1, read as the reverse complement.
AGGCCGTAGCGGTAGCGCACATCGCCCGCCTCCGCCCCGGCGGCGGCCAGTACCCGCCGCGCCTCCTGGCGCATGTCCGCCAGCAGCGTGTCCCGGTCGGCGGACACCCCCTCGTCGAGGGTGCGGACCATGCTGCGGGCCAGGTCGATGCGCACCGGGCTGACCAGCGTGCCGAACGCGGACAACACGCTCGCGTTGACCGGGAAGATCACCCGGGGCGCCTCCAGGAGCGTGGCGACTCCGCACGCATGCACCGGTCCCGCGCCGCCGAACGCGATCAGCGAGACGCCGCGCAGGTCGATGCCGCGCTCGACGGCGTGCATCCGCGCGGAGGCGGCCATGTTCTGGTTGATCACCTCGTACACGCCGACCGCGACGTGGTCCGCGTCGGCGCCGGCGCCGAGCCGTTCGGCGAGCGGTGCGAACGCGGCCCGGGCGGCGGGCAGATCGAGCGGCATCTCGCCGCCCAGGAAGTAGTGCGGGTCGAGCAGGCCGAGCACCAGGTCCGCGTCGGTGGTGGCGGGCACGGTGCCGCCCCGGGCATAGCCGACCGGGCCCGGATCGGCGCCGGCGGAGTCGGGACCGACCTTGAGCAGCCCGAGTTCGTCCACCCGGGCGAGACTGCCGCCGCCCGCGCCGATCTCCACGAGGTCGACCGAGGGGATCGAACAGGGGTAGCCCGAGCCCTTTTTGAACCGGTAGACCCGGGCCACCTCGAACGCGTTGGTCAACTCCGGCCGATAGTCCTCGATCAGGCAGGACTTGGCGGTGGTGCCACCCATGTCGAAGCAGAACAGCCGTTCCTCGCCCAGCCGTCGGGCATACCAGACACCGGCGAGGGCGCCCGCGGCCGGCCCGGACTCGACCAGCCGGATCGGTACCCGGCGGGCGTCGTCGGCGGAGACCACCCCGCCGTTGGAGAGCATCATCAGCACCGACGCGCCGAAGCCCTCGGCACTCAACCAGGCCTGCAACTCGGCCAGGTAGGGCCCGATCACCGGCATGGTGGCCGCGTTGCACGCGGTGGTGACCATGCGCGGATACTCGCGGATCTGCGGCGTCACCTCGTGCGACGCGCACACCGGCACCGACAGCCGCTTGGCCAACCCCTCGGCGACCGCCCTCTCGTTGGTCGCGTCCGCGTACGAGTTGAGCAGGCACACCGCGACCGACTCCACCTCGTGCGCGGCCAACCGCTCCGCGAGCGCGTCGAGTTCGTCCTCGCTCGGGGCGGTGCGGACCTCGCCGGCGGCGGTGGTGCGCTCGTCGATCTCGAACACCAGCTCGCGCGGGATCGGCGGGGCCGGGAACTCGATCTGGAGGTCGTACATGTCGTAGCGGTGCTCGTTGCGGATCTCCAGCGTGTCGCCGAAGCCCAGGGTCGTCACCAGCGCGGCCCGGCCGGTCTTGCCCTCGATCAGGGCGTTGGTGATCAGCGTGGTGGCGTGCACGATCGGCCGGGTGATGTCGGCCGGCGTGATGCCGGCCTTGGCCAGCGCCGAGGTCACTCCCGCCCGGACGCCGCCGAGCGGGGCGGCCGGGGTGGTCAGCGTCTTCTCGACCACCACACGGCCGGTGTCGGCATCCAACAGGACCACGTCGGTGAAGGTGCCACCGATGTCCACGGCAAGGCGCCAGTCGGTCATCTCGGGCCTCCTGTTCTTCTCGGGGGTACGGAGAGCTGAATCAACTCGGTTCAACAGCAAGGAGGTTCACTGGACCGCGGGCGGCAGCGCGGTCACCGTCGCCGGGTCGGACACCGGTTCCGCGTCCGTCCGTCCGGCGGTGGCCTCGGCCGCGGCGTCCAGGTGCCACAACCAGTCGGCGGGCAGGTCGTCCACGTGGTGGATGGCCTCGACCGGGCAGACCGGTTCGCAGGCGCCGCAGTCCACACATTCCTCGGGGTGGATGTAGAGCATGCGATCGCCCTCGTGGATGCAGGCGACCGGACATTCCGCCACGCAGGTACGGTCCTTGACGTCGACGCAGTTCGCGCCGATGACGTAGGTCATCTCGCCTCGCTTCCGGTGGGCGCCGGCACGGTCCAGGTATCGCCGCCGCCGAGCAGGTCGGCCACGCTGCCGGGGCCGCGCGCGGCGCGCACCCGGCGGCCCTGCTCGACCACGGCACCGTCGTAGGTGGGTCGGCGCACGCTGCGGAGCACCCCGATCGGGGTCGGCCCACCCGCCTCCGGCAACCGGGACAGCGCGAACGCCGGGACCGGGTCGCTCGTATGCGCGTCGTGCACCACGGCCGCGTCGTCCCCGGCCCCGGGTCGCAACCCACCCGCCGGATCGCGCACCACCGTGCGGGCGCCCGCCGGGCCGTACCGCATCGGCGCACCGTGTTCGAGCCGCAACACGTGCTCGTCCCGGGTACCGGGCGCCTTCAACCGCTCGAACGCGCCGTCGTTGAAGATGTTGCAGTTCTGGTAGATCTCCACGAGGGCCGTGCCCTCGTGGGCCGCCGCCGCGCGCAGCACCGAGGTCAGGTGTTTGCGGTCGGAGTCGATCGACCGGGCCACGAACGACGCCTCGGCGCCGATGGCCACCGACAGCGGATTGAACGGGTGGTCGAGCGAGCCCATGGGGGTGGACTTGGTGATCTTGCCGGTCTCCGAGGTGGGCGAGTACTGACCCTTGGTCAGACCGTAGATCCGGTTGTTGAACAGCAGGATCTTCAGGTTGACGTTGCGGCGCAGCGCGTGGATCAGGTGGTTGCCGCCGATGGACAGCGCGTCGCCGTCACCGGTGACCACCCACACGCTCAGGTCGGGGCGGGACACGGCCAGGCCGGTGGCGATCGCCGGTGCCCGGCCGTGGATCGAGTGCATGCCGTAGGTGTCGAGGTAGTACGGGAAGCGGCTGGAGCAGCCGATGCCCGAGACGAAGACGATGTTCTCCCGGCGCAAGCCCAGTTCGGGCAGGAAGCCCTGGACGGCGGCCAGGATGGCGTAGTCCCCGCAGCCCGGGCACCAGCGCACCTCCTGATCGCTGCGGAAGTCGCGGGCGGTCGGCGGGGATGCCGGCCGTTCGGCGATGGTGAGCAGGGGCGTGTCAGACATCGGCGGCGACCTTCTCGATCGCGGTGCGCAGTTCGGCCACCTTGAACGGCATGCCGCGCACCTGGGTGAGGGATTCGACGTCGACCGGGTACCGGGCCCGCAGCAGGCCCGCGAGTTGGCCCAGGTTCATCTCCGGGACCAGCACCCGCCGGTAGCGGCCGAGGAGTTCGCCGAGGTCGGCCGGGAACGGGTCGAGGTGGCGCAGCTGGGCCCGGGCCACCGCGCCTCCGGCGGAGCGGACTTCGGTACACGCGGCGGCGATCGGCCCGGCCGTGGAGCCCCAGCCGAGCACCAACACCTCGGCGGTGCCGCCCGGATCGTCCACCACCAGCGGCGGCAGGTCGCGTGCGATCCGGTCCACCTTGGCCCTCCGGGTGCGCACCATGTGATCGTGGTTGGCCGCGTCGTAGGAGATCTCCCCGGTGCGGTCGGCCTTCTCCAGACCGCCCACCCGGTGCTCCAGGCCGGGCGTGCCGGGTAGCGCCCAGGGCCGGGCCAGCGTGTCCGGATCGCGCAGATAGGGCTGGAAGCACGGCGTGCCGGCGGCGTCGACCGCGTTCGGCCCGGTCGCGAACGCCGGGTCGATCAGCGGCAGTTCGTCGACGTCCGGCACCCGCCAGGGCTCGGAACCGTTGGCGAGGTAGCCGTCGGAGAGCAGCACCACCGGCGTGCGGTAGGTGACCGCGATCCGAACCGCCTCCACGGCGGCGGCGAAACAATCGCCGGGCGAGGAGGCGGCCAGTACCGGTACCGGTGACTCGCCGTTGCGCCCGTACAACGCCTGGAGCAGATCGGACTGTTCGGTCTTGGTGGGCAGCCCGGTCGAGGGCCCACCGCGCTGTACGTCGACCACCACCAGCGGGAGTTCGAGCGAGACCGCGAGTCCGATCGTCTCCGACTTCAGCGCCAGCCCCGGCCCGGACGTGGTGGTCACCCCGAGCGAGCCGCCGAAGGCCGCACCGAGCGCCGCCCCGATCCCGGCGATCTCGTCCTCGGCCTGGAACGTGGTCACCCCGAAATGCCGCTGCCGGCTCAGCTCGTGCAGGATGTCCGAGGCCGGAGTGATCGGGTACGACCCGAGAAACAGCGGCAGTCCGGCCCGATCCGCGGCGGCGATCAACCCGTACGCCAGCGCACGATTTCCGGTGATGGTGCGATACCGACCCGGCGCCCGCGGCGCGGACGCGACCCGATACCCACCGCCGAACGACTCGGTCGTCTCCCCGAAGTTCCAACCCGCGGTGAACGCCGCCACGTTGGCCGCCGCCAACTCCGGTCGCCGAGCGAACTTCTCCCGCAGAAACGCCACGGTCGCCTCGGTCGGCCGGTGATACATCCACGACAGCAGTCCCAACGCGAACATGTTCCTACCCCGCTCGGCGTCCCGTCGGGGCAGATCAAAGGATCGCAACGCGCCCACGGTCAGCCCGGTCAACGCCACCGCGTGCACCCGATAGCCGGCCAACGACCCATCGACAAGCGGGTCGACCCCCGCCGGATATCCGGCCTTGACCAGATTCCGCGCGGTGAACTCATCGGTATCCACGATGACGTCCGCCCCACGCGGCAGCCCACCCAGATTCGCCCGCAGCGCGGCCGGATTCATCGCCACCAGAACATCGGCGGCATCACCGGGAGTGCTGACCGCATGATCCGCGAACTGAATCTGGAACGCCGAAACCCCGGGCAACGTCCCGCCCGGCGCCCGAATCTCCGCGGGAAAATCCGGAAATGTGGACACGTCATTCCCGAAAAGCGTGCTCTGCGCGGTAAACCGATCCCCGACAAGCTGCATCCCGTCCCCGGAATCCCCGGCAAACCGAACGACCACCCGAGACACGGAGGAAACCCGCTGAAACATAATCGCAACTCCCGATCCACTCCAGCCCGTCCAACGTCCGATACCAACCACCCACAGCCCGGCCCGGCAGCACCGGACCCACCCCTGGGCGAGGCCGCCCCGCCCCCCTCAGCCCGTCCGGCGTTTGAGGACAGCCGGCCCGCAGCCCGGCCCGGGGGCTCGGGGCTCAGCCCTGGGCGGGGCCGCCCCAACCCCCTCAGCCCGTCCGGCGTTTGAGGACGGCTGGCCCGCAGGCCGGCCGGGGGCTCCGGGCCCGAGCCCGGCTCTGGGCGAGGCCGACCGAGCCATTTCAGCCCGTCCGGCGCTTGAGGACAGCCGGGCCGCAGGCCGGCCCGGGGGCACGGGGCTCAGCCCTGGGCGGGGCCGCCCCAACCCCCCTCAGCCCGTCCGGCGCTTGAGGACAAGCGGGCCGCAGGCCGGCCCGGGGGCTCGGGCCCGAGCCCGGCTCTGGGCGAGGCCGACCGAGCCATTTCAGCCCGTCCGGCGTTTGAGGACGGCCGGCCCGCAGCCCGGCCCGCGCTTGAGGATCGGCCACCAAAACCGCTAGCCCGCCCCGCCCCCATGGACCGCGTCGCGAAGCCGCTCCACGAGCAACTGCGGCTTGGCCGACCCCCACACGTTCCGCCCGAAGGCCACCCCGGCCCCGCCCGCCGCGACCACGCCGCCCGCCAACGCGACGACCTCGTCCTCGCTGTCCGACTTCGGCCCGCCCAGCGCCACCACCGGAACCGGACACGCCTCGACCACGGCCGCGAACTCCTCGGGCCGGCCCGGGCAGACCGTCTTGACGATGTCCGCCCCCAGTTCCGCACCGATCCGCGCCGCGCGCGCCACGTTCTCCGTGGTCCACGGCACGGCCTTGCCCCAGCCCCCCGGGATCATCTCCGCCATCACCGGCAGGCCGAGCTGTTCACACTCCGAGGTCAGCCGGGCCAGCCGCCGCAACGACAGATGCTCGTCCGGCGCACCGGGGAAGGCCAGCACCACCACGCAGTCCGCGCCCAACTTCAGCGCCTGCTCGGGCAGATGCATGATGTCGGTGACGTCCCCCGGCGCGAACTCGCCCAACTCCGAGGCGCCACCGTCGATCCGCAACACCAGACCCGCATCGGCGAAGGTGTCGGCGTAGGCCCGAGCCAGGTGCCACGTGGCGAGCACCGCGTCCGGACCGCCCGCGGCGATCTGCGCCATCGGCTCACCCAGCGGCGGCCCCTCGCCCATGTAGGCGGCGTGGTCGATGGCGACGAACACGGCCCGGCCGTCCGCGCCGAACATCCGACGCATCCGCCGAAGCTTGCCCGCCCCGGTAGCGGAATAGGTCTGCACAGTCGTTCCCTTCGATCGTTCTCCACCCGAGTCGGCGGAGCCGAAAACACATTCAGTCCACGTCGGTGTCGGCGGACGGCGCCGGCCGAGCGGCATCGGCGCCCCCGACCTGCCGCTCGAACTCGCTCCCGTCCCAGTAGTCCACGCGATGCGCCACCAACCCGCCCACCACCCGAAACCGGAACACCCCACGGATCCGCACCGGTTCGGCGGCCCGCGAGCCGCGCGGCCGGCACGTCATCGTGTAGGCGAGCGCGGCCCGATCGCCGTCCACCAGCAGGTCCTCCACGACATAGCGCAACTCCTCGAACTCGGCCAGGAAGCGCGGCAGCCGCTCGCGATAGGCGGCCCGCCCACGCAGACCGCGCCCCAGCGCCGAGGTGTGCTCGTTGTGGAAGTCGACACTCACCCGGTCCGCGATCGTGTCCGGATCACCCCCGTTGAGCGCCGCGACATACGCTTCGACCGCCGCCCGAGTCCCCGCCGCCGCCTCACTCACGCGTCGGCCCGCACGTCCCGACCGCCCCGAACATCCCCGCCGTCCCGCTCACCCCACAGCTCACGAACCTCCGCGAACACCTGCTGGTTGTGCGAGATTTCCACGACATTGCCGTCCGGATCCTTCAGCGCGCAGATGTAGCCCACCGGCGGCGGCACATCCATCGGCTCCCAGTGCAGGCAGCCGGCCGCCCGCGCCCGCTCGGCGATCGTGTCCACGTCATCCCGCGACGGCACCTCCATGCCCAGATGCGCGAACGGTGTCAGCTGCGGTTGCGGATTGCCCCGGTCCTTGTCGAAGGCGACCAGGACCAGCACGAACGGCGTCTGTACCTGATTGGGATTGGACAACCACGCGTTGGCGCCGGCGTCATCGCTGTGCCGCGATACGACCACCAGCGGGGTGAACGAGGTGTAGAAGTCGATCGCCGCCTCCAGGTCGGACGACGGCAGCGCGATATGGGTCCAGCGGGCCTCGGTCAACGTCGGTTCCATCGCGGTGGCTCCTCTCGGTCCGGTGTGCTCCGTGTGCTCCGTGTGCTCCGTGTGCGTGCCGCCTGTGCTCGCGCCGCCGCCCGACGGCACTCAGTCGATCGGCCCGTCGAACTCGTCGGCCGCCAGCGGCGTCGCCACGTCCCGACGGATCTGCCGCATCATGTGCTGGGCGCGGCCCTCCCACGCGCTGGGCGGACCCACCCGGTAGAACGGCGACCGCAGGTTCTCCATCAGCACGGTCACCATGTCGGTGTCCTCTTTGTTGGTCAGCTCCAGGTTGACCAACTCCCGCTCCTGCAAGTCGAGATCGTCGGTCAGTCCGTAGATCCGGGAGAACAGCCGGGTGCGATCGGGCGCGATGGGATCCGCCCGCACCATGATCAGCTGGGAGGCGTACGGCAGCGGCGTCAGATTCGGATAGACGAACTCCGCGTAGCTGCCCCGCAGGTCCTCCTCACCCAGGTCGGTCCGACCCAGCGACATGTCGTACGCGTCGCTGTGCGGCTTGTAGCCGCTGGTGGTTCGCCCCTCGAAGCGCACCACGGTGTCCATCTGCTTGCGCACCTTGTTCAACCGGCGGTGCACGAAACGCACGTGGTAGTCGTCGTTGGAGTTCTCGACGAACGCCTTCCAGTTGAACGGGTACTCCTCGTCCAGCTCGCGGTGGTAGCGGTGGTAGTCACCGATCCGATACGCCGTGTAGCGCGGCAGCAGCGGTGCGATCCACTCCTCGAACGACGGCGCCTTGTGCGACAGGCACGCGAAGACGAGCTTGTCGAAGGCCACGTGCACCCGGATGGGGACCAGGCCGTACCGGTGCGTCGGGAAGTCCGGACCGTACATGCGGTTCATGTCCGGAATCGACAACAGCGTGCCGTCGAGCCCGTACGTCCACGCGTGGTAGGGGCAGGCGAACGCCTTGCCGCAGTTGCCCGCGGCGTCGAACGCGACGCCGGAGGCCCGATGCCGGCAGTTGTTCAGGAATCCCTTGACCGAGCCGTCGCGCTGCTTGACCACCAGGACCGACTGGGCGCCGATCCGCCCGGTGATGAAGTCGCCGGGCCGGCGCAGGTCCTCGGTGTCGCCCAGCCAGATCCACGAGCGGGCGAACACCCGGATCATCTCCAGATCGAACAGGTCCCGATCCCAGACCTCCCAAGGCTGCAACATCTCGCTCGGCAGGGGGGCGTCCACCAAGCCGTCACCCTCGCGAGCGGTCGCGGTCCGGCGTTGTTCCGCCACCCGCTCGTCCAGGGCATGTTCCGCGGCCCCGATCCGGTCCGTCAGCACAACGTCCTCCCCGTCACCTGGGATGTTTGCGATACAGCCGAAGGTAGGCGGCGCGAATCGGCCCCGATATGTGCTTCAGGCACGAACAAACGGCCCTCGCGCTGCGCCCGGACCACATCGGTGCACACGTACCGGCGTGCCAGCCTCGGGGGAGCACGTCCGAAGCACGGCACCTGGGAGGACACCCGTGGAGTACACCCCGCTCGGTCGCACCGGCATCCGGGTCAGCAGGCTGTGTCTGGGCACGATGATGTTCGGCGCGTGGGGCAACACCGACCACGACGCGTGCGTACGCATGGTGCATCGCGCGCTCGACGCCGGGATCAACTTCGTGGACACCGCCGACGTGTACGCGTTCGGGGAGAGCGAGCGCATCCTGGCCAAGGCGCTCAAGGGCCGTCGTGACGACGTGGTGCTCGCCACCAAGTTCGGCGAGGCGATGGACCCGCACGCGCCGCTGCGCCGGGGGGCCTCGCGGCGCTGGATCATGCGCGCGGTGGAGGACAGCCTGCGCCGACTGGAGACCGACCACCTGGACCTGTACCAACTGCACCGGCCCGACCCCACCACCGACATGGACGAGACGTTGGGCGCGCTGACCGACCTGGTTCGTCAGGGCAAGGTGCGCGCGATCGGCTCCTCCGCACTGCCCGCCGAGGCCATCGTGGAGGCGCGCTGGACCGCCGAGCGGCACGGGCACCAGCCGTTCGCGACGGAACAACTGGCCTACTCGGCCTTCGCCCGGCACGCGGAGCACGCCGCGCTGCCCACCTGCGGTCGACACGGTCTGGGCGTGCTGGTGTTCAGCCCGCTCAACGGCGGCTGGCTGACCGGCAAGTACCGCGCCGGTGCCGCCGTTTCGCCCGACTCGCGTGCGGTGCGCAACGCCGAGCACTTCGACCACGCCGACACCACGATCCGGGCCGCGAAGACGGCCCTGGTCGAGGAGTTCGCCGCGATCGCCGACGAAGCCGGGTGCAGCCTGCCCGAGTTGGCACTCGCCTTCGTGCTGGCCCACCCGCAGGTGACCTCGGCCATCCTCGGCCCGCGCACCCCGGATCAACTGGAATCCCAACTCGGCGCTTGCGAAGTGACGTTGGCCTCGTCCACGCTGGCCCGCCTGGATGCGTTGGTACGCCCCGGCGTCGACGTCAATCCGGCCGATTCGCCCTACCCGCCGCCGCTTTCGCGACCCGAGCGGGCCTGACGCCGGGTGGTCGCGGTCGCGCGCCGCGCGGTCGCCTGCGCGGTGGAGTGCGGGGGAAGGCGAGCGCTCGTCGGCGCGGCCGGGTACGATCCGACGATCAACCGCCTGGGGGGCCGGTCTGTACAGGGTTTCCGCAGGTGGGGGGTGTAAAATAGCCGTACTCGTGCATGCCTCGGATCGGTGGTGTGGGGGACCCCGAATATCGGGCTTCCGTGCGCCGGACCGGGTGGACCGCCCTTCGCTCCGGTGGTGGTCGGCATGCCGTGAACGGCGTCTCTCCTAGGGGGTTCCGTGCACATACGTCGCATTCCCACCGAGCTTCGTCCGAGCGTGTCCGCCGACGAAGTGATCTCGGATTCGTCGGACTCGTCACTCACGGCGCCGCTCGCGTCGCACTTCGTACAGATCGTCGCGCACGAGGACGACGACCTGCTGTTCATGAATCCGGACATCCAGGCGGGGCTCTCCGCCGGGATACCCACCAGCACCATCTATGTCACCGCGGGTCAGGGCTTCAAGACCGGCGACGACGCGGCCGTGTACGCGGCCGGCCGGCAGGCGGGCGTGCTCGCCGCCTACGCGCAGATGGCCGGGGTGAGCGGTTGTGACGGTGCCGCGGGCGGGCCGGCGGGGTGTTGGGACTCGACCGCGGTCACCGTACTCGGCCACACCGTGCAGAAGTTCGCGCTCAAGCAGCGGCCCGACGTGCACCTGTTCTTCCTCAGCCTGCCGGACGGGCACGGCACGGAGGCCGGCTCGCTGGAGGGTCTGTTCGCGGGCACCGAGACCTCGCTCCAGACCATCCGGGTCAACGGTCAGGCGGCCGGGGTGGTCTGGCCGCAGAGCTACACCCGGGCCGACCTGATCAACGTGCTGCGGGAACTGCTGAGCACGCTCGGCGCCACCTCGGTGCGCGTCCAGGACAGCGCGCCCGACCCGAACCTGTTCCACGACCACGCCGACCACGTGGCCGCCGCCCGATTCGGTGAGGCCGCCTACATCGCGTACGGCGCGACCAACAACCGGGTGTTGTTGGATCGGTACCGCGACTACAACATCAGCAACATGCCGGTGAACCTCTCGCCCGCCGAGAAGGCCGCCAAGTGGGCCACGGCCAACGTGTACATCGCCCACGACAGCGAGTTGGTGGGTACCGACCTGACCCAGTACGAGGCGTGGTCGAGCCGCGAATACCCGCGCTCGCCGCGCGGTACGAACTGGATCGGCCGGGACTCGGCCGGGCGCCTGCGCGCGTTCGTCGTCGAAAGCGGCGACCTCCTGGAATGGTCGCAGGACGACGCCCTGGTGTGGAGCGGGCCGGTCACCCACGGCAACCCCGGCGGACCGCTGGACGCGGGCCTGACCGTCGCGGCGGACCAGGACGGCCGCCTCGAGGTCTTCGGCCAGCGGCGGGACACCGGCGAGATCGTCACCCGCTACCAACTCGGCGGTGGCGGCTGGTCCTGGGGAGCCTTCGGCAACCCCAACGGCGGTGCCAACGCGCTCCTGGTGAGCGTGCCGGCGGTGATCGCCAACGCGGACGGCCGACTCCAGTTCTTCGTCCGCAACGCGGGCGGCGGGATCAGCTCGCGCTGGCAGACCCAGATCAACGGCGCCTGGAGCGGCTGGGCCGACATGGGTGGTTCGGGCATCCAGGGCCCGCCCACGGCGATCGTCACCGCCGACGGCCGGATCGAGCTGTTCGCGCCGACGGTCGACCACGTCCTGCACTGGTATCAGTCCACGCCCAACGGCGCGATGACCACGGACACCACCTTCCCGGTCGTGGTGCCCGCGAGCCGCCCGATGCCGGCCCGGGACCAGGACGGCCGGATCGAGCTGTACTACCGCCAGCAGGGCACCGCCGAGATCGCGGTCCGCTACCAGACCACCCCCGGCGGCAACTGGCCCGGATCGACGGTCGTCGGCAGCGGCCAGTCCGGCATCGGCGAGCCCGCCGCGGTCACCGACGGCACCGGGCGCATCGTGCTGATGGCCCGCAACCGAGGCGGCGGCGTGAGTTACGCCCGCCAGAGCACGCCGAACAACGTGTTCGGCGCCTGGGTCGATCGGGGCGGCTTCCAGGTCGGTACGCCGGGCGCCGCGGTGGACCGCGAGGGCCGGGTGGAACTGCTCATCGTCGACCCGCGCGGACAGGTCCTGCACAGCCGCCAGGACGCCAACGGCGTGTTCCCGGCCTGGACGCTGATCGGCTGATCCGCCGATCCATTCATCGTCCGTCGGGGCCGCGTCGACCAGGATGTACACCCGCGAGTGCAGTCCGGAGCGGGGCTGTTGGGGCAGCGGCGCCGGGTCCGGCACCTGGGCGGCTTCGTCGAACAGGCCCAGGTGCAGCCCCTCGCCGGGCACGATCTGGTGGAAGACGCCCTGCGGGCGCGGGTTGATCGTCCAGCCGAACAACTCGCGGTAGAACTCGGTGGTCGCCTGCACGTCGGGCGTGGGCATGTCGACGAAGACGAGGGTGTTGGTCACGGGTGGATCCTCTCCGGGGGTTCGGCTACGCCGAAGGGCGGTGCGCGGAACAGGGGTTGGGTCGTACCGCGCATGACGAGAAGTCAGACCTGGTGGGCGTGACCATGCGTGAAGTAGGTGCCCTTGTCGCGCCACAGCACGACCTCGTTGCCCCACGGGTCGCGGAACGCGGCGTAGCGGGCCTCGAATTCGGCCCACGGCTTCTCCTCCCACAACACACTCGCCCCGGCCGCGACGGCCTTGTCGAGGTAGGCGGGCGGCTCGTCGACCATCACGTAGACGCGCGGCACCGGACCGACCGCGGGGCGAGCCTCGCGGCGGATGCCCAGGTTGGGCTTGACCCCGGGCAGCACCTCGCTGAACTCGTCGGCCGGGCGCCGCTTGAACTCCCAGCCGAACAACGCCGCGTAGAAGGCGGACGTGGCCTCCACGTCGGGGGAGGGCAGGTCCATGAAGATCACCGGATTGGGCACGTCGACTCCTCGGAGCGGGTGGGGGTGGTGGTGACGGCGGTGGACGCGCGCCGCTGGGCGGCGTCGCCGAGGTCGAGGAAGCGGCGCAGTCCGGCCGCGTACTCGGGGTGGGGTTCGGGGTCGAGCACGGTCATCGCCGGGCGGGGCCAGTCGCCCGCCCGACCGGCCCCGGGCGCGGGCCACCAGCGCGCGCCGGCGCCGGCGGCCAGGGCCGCGCCGTACGCGGCCAGGTCCGTCTCGGCGGGCACCTCGACCGGAACGCCCAGTATCGAGGCCTTGATCGAGCACCACAGCGCGCTGCGCGCGGGCGAGCCGGCGCACACCAGGGTGTCCAGGCGAACTCCCTGCGCGGCCAGGCCCGTTGCGATGTGCGCGAGGCCGTACGCGGTGCCCTCCAGGACGGCGCGGGCCAGTTCGCCCGGACCGCTGCCCGCGGTCAGGCCGAAGACCTCGCCGCGCAACTCGCGGTTCCAGCGCGGCGCGCGCTCGCCCTCGAGGTAGGGCAGGACCATCACGCCCCGCGCGCCCGGCGGTACCTCGCCGGCCAGGGCCAACAGGTCGCGGACCTCGCGCCCGGTGAGGTCGCGCAGCCACTCCAGGATCAGCCCGTGCGCGGCGACCGGCCCGCCGACGATCTCGACCCCGGGCACCGCCGCCGGCAGCGCGTACGCGTCGGCGGCGGGCGAACCGGCGGCCACCGCCACCGCCAGCCCACCGGTGCGCCCGCCGGGGTCCAGGGCGCGCCCGGGGCGATCCAACCCGCCCGCCCAGAACGCCAGATAGGCATCCTGCGCACCGGCCACCAGCGGGGTGCCCGCCGCCAGATCGTGCCCGGTACCCAGCACGCCGACCACGGACCCGGTGGCGACCACCGGTCCGTAGCCGCCCAGCGCCGGATCACCGGGCCACCGCGCCTGCGCCCGATCCGCGCCGAACCGGGCGGCCAGCCAGTCGTACAGCTGCCAGGCCCGCACGTCGGGCCCGTGCTCGGCGCGCAACGCCGCGTGCTGGGCGTGGTGTTGCTCCACGGGCGAGCCGGTGGCCCCCGCCGGATGCCGACAGGTCAGCGCGGCAACACCGGACCCGACGCCAGACTCGACACCGGGCCCGACACCGGAGCCGGCGTCCGGCGCCCCGATCCCCCCGACCACGGTCGTCGGGCTCTGCCCGCCCAGGCACAGCGCGGCGGGACGGGCCGCACCGGGCACCAGCGCGCGCAATTCGGCGAGCGCCTGCGTGGTCGCGGCCAGCCAGGCGTACGGATCGGCGTGCCCGGGGCTCCAGTTCGCCGCCCCGGGGTAGCCGGCGGAGGTACCGCCCAGGACCGCGCCGTCGGGATCCAGGGCCAGCGCGCGGACCGAGTTGCTGCCGACGTCGACGCCGACCACGACGGAGGAGATGCCGGGCATGCTCAACCGCCCACGAGGACACGGTAGACGGGCGACTTCGCGGCCAGCCGGAAGGCCGCCTCCACGTCGGCGAGCGGATAGGTGGCGGTGACCAGCGCGTCCAGGTCGGCCGCCAGCCGGCCGGAGCCGATGATCGCGGCGGCCTCGGTCCAGTCCCGCGGCTCCTGGCTGTACACGCCGACGATGCTCAGTTCGTGATGGTGGATCAGATCCGGACCGACCCCGGCGAGCACCTCCTTGGGGAAGGCGCCGAACAGCACCACCGTGCCGCCGTCGTCGCACAGGGACAACGCGCTTTCCAGGGCGCCCGGGGCGCCGGCGGTGACGAACACGACGTCCTGCCTGCCGCCGGTCTCGACGGCCTGCTCCGGGGTGCTCGTCCAGTCCGCGCCGGCCGCGCGGGCCTCGGCCAGGCGTTCCTCGCTGATGTCGATCAGGCCGACCGACGCCGCGCCCTTGAACCGGGCCAGGGCCAGGTGCAGTCGGCCCATGAACCCGGCACCGATCACCGCCACCCGGTCGCCCGCGCGCAGTCCGCCGAGCCGGGCCGAATGCGCCACACAGGCCAGTGGCTCGCCCATCGCGGCGTGCGCGATCGGCGCGGAGCCGGTGCGAAACGCCTGGAGCGCCTTGACCTTGACGAACTCGGCGAAGCCGGCGCCCATCGAGATGGTCCCATCCGCGAGCGCGCCGCCCTGCGGCTGCTTGCACAGCGCACTGCGCCCGCGCCGGCACGAGGTACAGGTACCGCAGCGGGTGAGCAGGTCGACGGTGACCGTATCGCCGACCGCCGCGACCCCGGGCAGCCCGGCCACGGCGGCGCCCACGGCGACCACCTCGCCCGCGACCTCGTGGCCGGGGGCGACCGGGTAGATCGGCTTGGTGCCCAGGTAGAGCCGGCGCTCCATGGTGCACATGCCGGTACGGCCGACGCGCACCAGCACGTCGTCGGGGCCGACCTCGGGGACCGGCTCCTCGCGCAGGTCGACCTGCTCGGGCGCGGTGACAACGGCAACTCGCATGGGGGCTCCTCGACTTTGCGGGAAGACTGCGGCGGAAAACAGCGGGGGAGGTGTTCAGTACGCGCGCAGGGTCGGCCAGCGCGAACGCACCGGCACACCCGCCCGGGCGAGCAGCGTCTCGGAGGCGCGCGCGGCGGCGCCGCGCAGGGCACGCTCGTCCACCTCGACGCACGCGTGGTCGCGCACCACGATCCGGCCGCCGACCAGCACGTCGCGCACCGAACGCCCGTCGGCGGACCACACCAACTGCTGCGCGACGTCGCCGCGCGGGGTCCACTGCGGGCCGGTGGCGTCGTGCACCACCAGGTCGGCGTATTTGCCGGGCTCCAGCGAGCCGATCCGGTCGGCCATGCCGATCGCCTCGGCGCCGCCGATGGTGGCCAACTCCAGCGCCTCGGCGGCACCAGGTCCGGTGGGGTCGAGCGCCATGTCCTTGGCCAGCCCGACCGCGAGCGCGGCGGTACGCAGCAGGTCGGCCGCGTCGGCGGCGTTGGCCGCGTCCGTCCCCAGCGCGATCCGCCCGCCGCGGCGCAGCAGTTCGGCATGGCGGCCGGCGCGGGTGACGCCCTGGCCCAGGCGCAGATACGCCCACGGGCAGTAGGCGACCGCCGTGCGGGTGGCGAGCAGCGCCTCGACCTCGGCGTCGTCCAGCCACACCGCGTGTGCGAGCAGCAGGTGCGGCCCGAGCACGTCGAGCGAGGCCAGGTGCAGTGCGGGCCGGCGGCCGGTGCGGCGCAGGTAGTCCTCGGGGTCGGCGCCGGAGGGGGACAGGTGCATCGTCATCCGGGCGCCACTCGTACGGGCCAACTCGGCTGCACCGGCGAGCAGTTCGTCGGAGGCCAAGCCGTGTCCGACCAGCGTGACCCACCCCTCGACCCGGCCGCCGGGCGGGTGGGCGTCGACCAGCGCGGCGAGCCGGTCCAGCACCTCGCCGGCCGGCGCGGCGAACGGCGCGCCGGGCACGTCCCACCCCCAGGCGCCGATCCCGCCGCGGATGCCCACCTCGCACATCGCGGCGGCCACCCGCTCCGGGTGCGCCACGGTGCCCGCCTCGATCACGGTGGTCACCCCGTTGCGCAGGCTCTCCACGCCGGCCAGCAGCGCGGACAGTTCGTCGTCGGCGGGCAGGTGCGCCGCGTGCAGCGGCACCGCCCAGGTGTCGACGGCCGCACCCGGCGGCAGGTCGTCGGGGATGCGCGCGCGGGCCAACGGGTCGCCGGTCTGGTGCAGGTGGGCGTTGACCAGGCCGGGGGTGACGACGCAGTCGCTCGCGTCCAGTTCGGGGGTGCCCGGCCAGCGGGCGCGCAGCTCGGATGTGGCGCCGACGGCCACGATGCGCTCCCCGGCGACGGCGACCGCGCCGCCGAGCAGCACCTCGCGGCGCGGGTTCATGGTGACCACGTCACCGCCCGCGACCAGCAGCTCCGGCCGGGTCGGCCCGGGGCCGCTCATGTTGCTCTCACCTGCGCAGTCGCCATGTCTGGGGACACTAGGCCCGGCACCGGCCGCCGGCATCGTGGCCCGGAGCACAATCAAGTGCGCCCAGTCCATGCCGGGAACACAATGCGAGCACAGGCCGACGGGGGAAAACCTGGCCCGGTGCCGTGTCGGGCGAGGCTTCCAGGTTGCGGCGCCCGACACGGTTCGCGCCGCTCCGGCGGACCCGCCGGGACCGACCAGGGCCCACCGGGCCCACCGGACCGGCCGGGGCCCATCCACCGCGTCGAGGGAGTTGCCCGCATGACCGACGACACCAGCACCAGCGAGCCGCGCATACGTGCCGATTGGCTGCGCTCGGATCCGTACCCGCAGTTGATCGCCGGCCGGGAGTCCTTCGACGGCGAGGCGCGGCCGGTGGTCGACCCCTCCACGGGCGGGCATCCGGCGTCCTGGCTGGCGGCGACCGACGCCGAGGTCGAGGCGGCGATCGTCGCGGCGCGCGGCAGTTTCGACGCCGGAGTGTGGCGCCGCATGCCGGGGCCGCGCAAGGCGGAGGTGCTGGAGGCGGTGGCCGCGGCGATCCGCGCGGACGCGCCCCGACTGGCGGCCCTGGAGGCGATGGACACCGGCAAGGCGGTCTCGGGGGCGTTGACGAACGACGTTTACGAGGCGGCCAACGCGTTCTCGTACGCCGCGGCGATCTGTCGCACCGCGCACGGCGACGTGCGGCGCTCGTCCTTCCCGCCCGAGTTGTTGCCCGGCGGCGGCCCGGACCTGCTGACCCTGCGGCTCGGCGAGCCGGCCGGCGTGGTGGTCGAGTTGTTGCCGTGGAACGGCCCGTTGATGACGGGCAGTCAGCGGATCGCCTCGGCGCTGGCGGCCGGCTGCTCGATCGTGGCCAAACCGCCGGTCGACGCGGTGGTGACGCTGGTCGAGCTGGGCCGGTTGCTGACCGGGGCGGGGCTGCCGGCCGGCGTGCTGAACATCGTGCTCGGCCCCGGCGCCACGGTCGGCGAGCGGCTGATCACCGACCCCAGGATCGACCTGATCAGCCTGACCGGTGGCACCGACACCGGCCGGCACGTACTGGCCGCCGCCGCGCGCAACCTGACCCCCGTACATCTGGAGCTGGGCGGCAAGTCGCCGGTGGTGGTGTTCGACGACGCCGACCTGGACCAGGCGGTCGGCTGGGCGATGATGGCCGCATTCGTGAACATGGGCGAGGTGTGCGTCGCGGGCAGTCGGCTGCTGGTCCAGGAAACGGTGTACGAGCGGGTGGTGGAGGCGGTGGCGGCGGCCGCGGCATCCCTGCCGGTGGGCGACGCGCTGCATCCGGACACCTTCATCGGGCCCTTGATCAACCCCCGCCACGCCGACCGGGTCCGGGGCTTCGTGGACCGGGCGCTGGCCGCCGGGGACGCCGCCGCGGTCGGCCAACCGGTGCTGCCCGACGGCCTGCCGAAGACCTATGTCGCGCCGACCGTGCTCGGTCGGGTTCGGCGCGGGTGCGAGGTGGAACAGGAGGAGGTGTTCGGACCGGTGCTCGCCGCGATGTCGTTCGCCGACGAGGCGGAGGCGGTGGCGCTGGCCAACGGGACGCGGTACGGCCTCAACGGCACCGTGTTCACCCGGGACATCGAACGCGCGTTCCGATTCGCGGACGTGCTGGACTGCGGCGAGGTCAATGTGAACTGTCACTTCGCGCCGGACATGAACGGCGGACGCGGCGAGCCGCGCCGGGCCAGCGGCTTCGCCCGGACCGGGGTGGACGCCTACACCCGTACCAAGGCGGTGAACGTCCAGGTGCACAGCGGGTGAAGCGCCGGGTTGTGCTCGGGGACCAATGACCACACCTGACCGAGCTTCATACCTTCTGATTGTCAGACCAACAGCCTGACCCACACCCTGAGGAGGCCCGATCGTGGCCGTTACCGGGATGAACCACGCGGTGCTGTACGTGCGCGACGCGCACAAGACCGCCCGGTTCTACAACGAGGTGCTGGATTTCGTCACCGTCATCGACGGCCCGCCCGGGAGCTACGTCTTCATGCGGGCCCCCGCGTCGAAGAACCACCACGACATCGCGTTCTTCACCATCGGCGCCGAGGCCGGCCAGTCCCAGGCCGGTCGGCGCACCGTGGGGATGTACCACATCGCGTGGGAGGTCCCCACCCTCGACGACCTGGACGAGGCCCGCCAACGCCTCGCCACCGCGGGCGCGTTGATCGGCGCGAGCGACCACGGTGCCAACAAGAGCCTGTACGCCAAGGACCCCGACGGCCTCGAATTCGAGGTCATGTGGCTGGTCCCGCCCGAGTACTGGGGCGACGAGGAACACGAGGCGATCATCCGCCCACTGGACCTGGACGCCGAACGCGAGCGGTTCGCGCACCTGGCGGGCGAGTAGTGCCCTTGCGGGCACCGGGGGAGCGGATCCCGTTCGCCAAGGTCGCGCGCCGCACGATCTCCGAGGAGGTCCGCGACGCGCTCCTGGCGAGCGTGCGCGAGGGCGACCTGCGACCGGGCGCCCAACTGCCCCCGGAACGCACGCTGTGCGAGCAGTTCGGGGTGGCCCGCACCTCGGTGCGCGAGGCGATCCAGGGCCTGGTCTCGCTGGGCTGCCTGGTCAAGCGGGGCAACCGCTTCTATGTGGCCGAGCGGCTGCCCGGGGTTTCCTTCGACGCGGCCGACGGCCGCAAGCTGCGCGTGTCCGAACTGTTCGAGGTACGCCAGGTGACCGAGGTCGCCATCGCTCGACTGGCCGCGCTGCGCGCCGAGCCGGACCAGCGGGCCGAGATCGGCGAACTGGCGGCCGGATTCGACCCGTCGATGAGCCTGGAGGCGTTCCGCCGCCAGGACCGCCGCTTCCACGCGGCACTGGCCCGCGCGTGTGGCAACACCACGCTGCGCGAGTTGTACGCGAAGGTGCTCGACGCGGTATTCGCGTCCGGCGACTTCGCCTCGCTCCTGGCCGCCGAGGGCAACGCCGAGGCGGTCCGTCAGGTGATCGCCGAGTCCTGCCGCTCGCACCGCGGCATCGCCGAGGCGGTCGCCGCCGGCGCCCCCGACGCCGCCGCCCACGCCGCCGCCGAACACCTCGGCGAGGTGGAGCGGCAGATGACCGCGCGGATGTTCTAGACCCCCCGTTCCAGACCCACGCCGAGCCACACCCGGCCGGCACGGGTACGGCACGGCAACCGGTACGGCACGGGCAACCGGTACGGCAACGGCGAACGGCACGGCACCCGGTACCGCACCGGCACCCGCGCGGATCCCCGCGCGAACCCCGCCCGAGCCGCCCCGCCGGCCACCGCCCCCGCGACCGTGCGCACCACCCGGAGAGGACCGCATCGAGATGAGCGACACGCAACGCGTCTGGGCCTTCGACGACAGCGAGTTCGTCGAGGTCAAGCCGGGATTCCGGCGCCGGGTCTACACCGGCGACGAATTGATGCTGACCCTGTGGCGGATCCGCGAGGGATGCGGCCCCACCCCCTACGACGACCATCCCGACCACGAGCAGTACGGCATGGTGCTCAAGGGCAGGCTCGACTTCCGGATCGACTCGGACGAGCGGCGGGTGCTCGGCCCCGGCGACGTCTACTGGGCGCCCAAGGGCTGCGACCACGGGGACAGCCTGTTCATCGGCGACCCCGAGCACGGCGAGACCTGGATCCTGGACATCTTCACCCCGCCGCGCGACGAGTACCGCTGACGGCCCACCCGCCCGGACTCACCCGCACGACGTCCCCGTACCACCGCAACACCCCACCACTGTCGGACGGTTGCGCTCGCCGCAAGGCACCGCGCACCGACCCCCACCCGCTTCCGGGCCGGATTTCCCCGCGCAACCGGAACGGGTTCCTCCGCCGGACCGACATCCCACCCCGGCCCGCGGCCGCACACCCGGCAACGGCACGCCCACCGTGCCCGCCCGGATCGCCGCGTACCCGTCGGTCCTGTCGAACCAACGCGCCCTGATTCGTCTGGAGACCTTCCGATGAAGAACATGGTTCGAGTCATCACGGCCTCGGTCATCATACCGGGACTGCTCCTCACCGCCTGTGGCGGCGGTTCCTCCTCGTCCTCCACCACCCCCGCCGGGGCGCCCGCCTCGGCCGGTGCCCCCGGCGCCGGCACCCTGCCCGCCAACGAACCCGACGTCAACAAGGACAAGAAGGTCGTCATCGGGGTGATGAGCCCCGGCGACACCAAGGACAAGGGCTACTACCAGAGCTTCGTCGACGAGGCGAACACCTATGCCGCGGCGAACGGTTGGAAGCTGGTGGTGGTCGACAAGATCAACCCGGCCAACGCCGTGCAGCAGGCGCGCAACCTGTGTCGGCAGAAGGTCGACATGATCGCCATCGGCGCCAGCGAACTCAAGGACGCGCTCAGCGCCGCCAAGGAACCCCAGTGCAAGGGCACCACCTGGTACATCAGCGGCGGGCAGGGCGTCACCCAGACCGCCGAGTTCACCCAGTCGCTCGACTACATCAACGAGTCGCTGTACGTGGCCGGTTACGCCGCCGGACTGGTCCTCAAGGAGAACGGCGGCAAGAAGGCCGGCTACATCACCGGCCCCGACCTCCAGTTCGCCCGCGACGTGGCCAAGGCGTTCGAGGCCGGCATCAAAAAGGTCGTGCCCGACGCCGAGATGGTGCAGACCTACACCGGCGACTTCAACGACTCCGGCAAGGCCAAGGAAGCCGCCCAGGCGCAGATCAGCCAGGGCGTCAAGGTGATCTACCCCTACCTCGGCGGCGCCACCGACGTGGTCACCCAACTCGCCAACGAGAAGGGCGTCCCGGCGCTCACCCCCGGCACCGACCGCTGCGGCACGCCCGGCGCGCAATACGCGATCTCGGTGATCTTCAGCCCCGGCGCCTACTTCGCCGGCGCGCTGGAGGACTTCAAGAAGGGCACGCTGCGGATGGGCGTCGCCCGCGAGTGGCACCTGGGCAAGGACCCGGTCCCCACCGTCAAGCTCTGCAAGCCCACCGGCGACCAGGCGCAGCAGCTCCAGACGCTGATCCAGGACATCGGCAGCGGGAAGGTGAAGGTCGATGAGGCCGTCGCCGCAGGCAAGTGACACCGCCGTGACCGCCTCCCGACCGACACCCGAGCCCGCGGGCCCCTGCCTCGACGGGCCCGCCGAACACCACGGCGCCGCCTCGGTGCTCACCGTCCCCGTCGTGCAACTGCTTGGCATCGGCAAGCGGTTCGGTGCCGTGCGCGCCTGCGCCGACGTCTCGCTGCGGGTTCGGGCCGGGGAGATCCACGGCCTGCTCGGGGAGAACGGCGCGGGCAAGAGCACGCTGATGAAGATCCTGCTCGGCCTGGTCGTCCCCGACACCGGACGGATCGTGCTGCGCGGCACCGAGACCACCATCGCCGACCCTTCGGCGGCGGCGGCGCACGGCATCTCGATGGTGCACCAGCACTTCAGCCTGGTCGACCGGCTCAGCGTGTGGGAGAACGTGGTGCTCGGCGACCGCGGCCGGGTCGACCGGGACCGGGCGCGGACGCTGGTGCGCGAGGTCGGCGACCGCTACGGCCTGCGGGTGGACCCCGACGCGTGCGTCGAGGACCTGTCCACCGGCGAGCGGCAGCGGGTCGAGATCGTCAAGTGTCTGCGCCGCGACCCCGGGGTGCTGATCCTCGACGAGCCGACCTCGGTACTGACCCTGGAGGAATCGCGCGAACTGTTCACCGTGCTGCGCCGGGTGGTCGCCGACGAGGGCAAGGCGGTGATCCTGATCAGCCACAAGCTGGACGAGATCGTGCACGCCACCGATCGGGTCACCATCATGCGCCAGGGGCGCGTGGTGGCCAGGCGGGCCACCGCCGACACCGATGTCCGGGCGCTGGCCCGGGAGATGGTCGGGCGCGAACTGTCCAAGTGGACCGCCGCGTCCGCGGTCGGCGCGCTCGACGCGCTGATCGAACCCGGCACCGGCGAACCGAGCGGCGGCACCGCCGTGCTGGACGTACGGGAACCCGCGGCGGCCCCCGCCCCCGAGCCGCGCCCGGCGGCCGGCGAGGTCCGCCTGCGGATCACCGACGCGTACGCCCGGGCCGCCGACCGGCGCCCGCTCCTGCGCGGGCTGAGCCTGGAGGTGCGTGCGGGTGAGATCCTGGGCATCGCGGGTGTCGAGGGCAACGGCCAGGCGGCACTGGGTGATCTGCTCTCCAGCCTGTTGCCGCTGGACGCCGGCCGGGTGGAGGTGTGCGGCGGCGCCGTCGCCGCCGGCCGGCCCGGCGCGATGCACGCCGCCGGGGTCGGCGTGGTGCCCGAGGACCGACACGTGTCGGGATGCGTGCTCGACATGTCGGTCGCGGAGAACCTGATGATGGCCGATCTGTCCTCGGTGACCCGCCGGGGACTGCTCAGTCGGCGCCGGATGGCCGAGCGGGCCCGGCGGTTGATCGAGGAGTTCGAGATCGCCACCCCCTCGCCGGACACCCCGATGCGGCAACTGTCGGGCGGCAACCAGCAAAAGGTGGTACTCGCCCGCGAGCTCGCGGGCAAACCGCGGGTGTTGGTCGCCGCCCAGCCCACCCGGGGCCTGGACATCGGTGCCATCGAGTACATGACCGAGCGGCTGCACGCCGCCGCCCGGGAGGGCATCGCGGTCCTGCTCCTGTCCACCGAACTGGGCGAGATCCTCACCCTCTCGCACCGCGTCGCGGTGATCCACCGGGGCGCCGTCGTCGGCGAGATGGACCGCGCCGACGTCGACACCGAGCGACTGGGCCTGATGATGGGAGGCCAGGCGGCATGACGTCGACCACCGGGACGCTGATCTCCGAACCCCCGCCCGCCGTCGCGGCGCCCGAGCCCGACGCGCGCCGCCGACCCCGACTCGCCGACCTGGGCACTCCGCTGCTCTACCTGCTCTCGCTGTCCACCGCACTGGCCCTGGCCGGCCTGCTGATCGCCCTGGTCGGCCAGTCCCCGTGGGACGCGGCGAACGCGATGTACGACGGAAGCCTGGCCGACGGCGCGGCCATCGGGCAGAGCATCGACCAGGCCGCGCCGCTGCTCCTGGTCGCCGTCGGCTCGGTGATCGCCGCCCGTGCGGGCATCTTCAACATCGGCCAGGAGGGCCAACTCCTGGTCGGCGCGGCGGTCGGCGCGGCGATCGCG
This sequence comes from Embleya sp. NPDC056575, assembly GCF_042793325.1. Taxonomy (NCBI): domain Bacteria; kingdom Bacillati; phylum Actinomycetota; class Actinomycetes; order Kitasatosporales; family Streptomycetaceae; genus Embleya; species Embleya sp. NPDC056575. Next base: position 13,691 of record NZ_JBHTVA010000062.1, on the reverse strand, counting down.
CTGTTCACCCCGGGCCCGGGACCGCTGGTGCTGATCCTGGCCCTGCTCGGCGCGGCCGTCGGCGGCGCGTTGTGGGCCGGTATCGCCGCGCTGCTGTTCTACTGGCGCGGCGTCGCGGTGGTGATCAGCACGCTGCTGCTGATCTTCGTCGCGAACCAGGCCGTCTCGTACGCGGTCAACTCCCCTTCGCTGCTGCGCGAGAAGGCGGTGGCCGGTCAGGTCACCACCTCGCAGACCGACATGCTGGCCGAGTCGGTCTGGCTGCCCCGGATCGGCGAATACCCCGACTTCAACATCGGCGCGGGCATCTTCGTCGCGCTGGTGTTGGCCGTGGGCACCTCCCTGGTCCTGGTCCGCACCCGCCTCGGCTTCCGGCTGCGCATGCTCGGGCTCAACCCCAAGGCCGCGCATCGGGCGGGCGTGGGCGCGGTGTTGGTGGGTGGCGGTGCGCTGCTCGCCTCCGGCGCCTTCGCCGGCCTGGCCGGCGGCGTGATGCTCACCGGCAACGGCCACCGCATGCAGGACGGCTTCGCCGACAACGTCGGCTTCGACGGACTGCTCGTCGCGCTCGTCGCCCGGGACAAGCCGCTGCTCGCCGTGCCGGTCGCGCTGTTCTTCGGCGCGCTGCGCGCGGGCGGCGGATTCCTGTCCGCCACCGGGGTTCCGCGCTACATCGTCGCCGTGGTCACCGCGCTGATGGTGCTGGCCACGGTGTTCCCCGCCGCCTACGCCGAGGTGCGACGCCGTCGTACCGCCGGCGCGGCCTGAGACCGGGAGGATGCCATGATCGACGACCTCGCCATGGTCCTGGCCAGTTCGGTCCGGCTCACCGTGCCGCTGGCGTTCGCCGCCTGCGGCGAATACATCGCGGAGCGCGCCGGCACCATCAACATCTCGGTCGAGGCGATGATGCTCGGCGGCGCGTTCAACGCCGTGTGGGGCGCCTCGATGACCGGTTCCGCGTCCTTCGGCCTGGTCTTCGGCATGCTGGCCGGCCTGGTCATCGGCTTCGTGCACGCCGAGTTCAGCCACCGCCTGTCGGTCAACACCTACGTGGTCGGGCTCGCCCTGAACGCGCTCGTGCTCGGCCTGACCAGCTTCCTGCTCGACTCGATCGACCTGACCGGGCATCAGGTGGATGCGCTGAACATCCCCGTCCTGTCCGATCTGCCGCTGCTGGGACCGGTGTTGTTCGCCCACCGCTGGCCCGCGTATCTGCTCGTCGGGCTGATCCCGCTGGTGTGGTGGCTGGTGCAGCGCAGCCGCTTCGGCCTGGAGTTGCGCGCCGCCGGGGAGAACCCCCAGTCGGCCGACGTCACCGGGATCGACGTGCGCCGCAGGCGCCGGCAGAGCGTGCTGCTGTGCGGCGTGCTGGCGGGACTCGGCGGCGCCTACCTCGCGGTGGGCGAAGTGGGCGCGTTCAACCAGAACATGACCGCCGGTCGCGGCTTCGTGGTGATCGCCGCGGTGATCTTCGGCGGCTGGACGCTGCGCGGCACCATGGCCGGCTGCCTGGTCTTCGGCGCCGCCGACGCGATGCGGCTCGCGCTGCCCGCGCTCGGCGTGCATCTCAACTCGCAATTGCTGATCGCCGCGCCGTATCTGCTGGCGCTGCTCGCGATGATGTTCCTGGCCAAGACGCATCGTCAACCGGCCGCGCTGGGCGCGCCGTTCGTGCGGGGCATCGTATGAGGGCGGTGCGGCACCGCGGCCACGGCGGCCCGGAGATCCTGGAGCAGGTGGTCCTGCCCGACCCCGAACCGGGCCCGGGCGAGGTGCTGGTCGCGGTGCGCGCCGCCGCGGTCAACCGCCTCGACCTGCTGCAACGGCGCGGCCCGGGACTGCTGCCGGGCTTCACGCTGCCGCACGTGCCCGGCATGGACGTCGCGGGAGACGTCCTGGCCGTCGGCGGCGGCGTGCGCGAGCGCCGGGTCGGTGACCGGGTACTGGTCAACCCGGCCGTGCACTGCGGAAGTTGCGCCGCCTGTGGGCGCGGCGACGAGGCGTGGTGCGGGGCGCTGCGCGTGGTCGGCGGGAATCGGCCCGGCGGCTACGCCGAATCGATCGTGGTCCCCGCCGGGCGCACCCACGTGATCCCGGCACACGTGCCGCACGTGGCGGCCGCCGGGTTGCCCACCGCGTACGGCATGGCCTGGCAGGGCCTGGTCGTGCGCGGCGGGCTGCGCGCGGGGGAGACGCTGATGGTGCACGGCGCGGGCAGCGGGGTGAGCATCGCCGCGGTACAGCTGGCCCGCGCACTCGGGGCGCGTGTCGTGGTCACCTCCGGTTCGCGGGCCAAGCTGGACCGGATGGCCGACCTCGGCGCCGACGTGCTGATCGACCACCGCACCTCGGACCTGGTCGCCCGGGCCCGCGCGGCGACCGGCGGGGCTGGCGTCGACCTGGTGCTCGACCACGTCGGCCCGGCGCTGTTCCAGGCGTCGCTGCACGCGCTGCGCCCGCGCGGTCGACTGGTCTTCTGCGGGGACACCACCGGCACCGAGGCGGGCTTCGACCTCCCGCACGCGTTCCACAGCGGGCTGACCCTGCTCGGCGCGGGCTCGATCGGCGACGCGGACTTCGCGGCCATGGTCGAGTTCTGCCTGGATCGGGAGCTGACCCCGGTACAGGACGGCGCGTTCCCCCTCGCCGACGCGGCCGCGGCCCACCGGCGCCTGGAGAGCGGCGCCGCGTTCGGCAAGGTCACCCTGCTCCCGGGCGGCGCCCGGTGACCCCCGCCGAGGCCCTGCTCGTGCTGACGGCGGGCCTCGGCGCGGGCACGGTCAACACCGTCGTCGGCTCCGGCTCGCTGCTCACCTTCCCGGTCCTGCTCGCCCTCGGACACCCGCCCGTGGTCGCCAACGTCTCCAACACGATCGGCCTCACCCCGGGGTCGATCGCCGGGACCCTCGGCTACCGGCGCGAACTGGCCGCCCAGGCACCCCGGTTGCTCCCGCTGTCCGCCGCCGCCGTGCTGGGCGGCGCGACCGGCGGTCTGCTCCTGCTCGGCCTGCCGCCGGGCGCCTTCAGAGCGGTGGTGCCCGTACTGGTCCTGCTCGCCGCGGCGCTGATGGGCGTACAGCCGTGGTTGTCCGCCCGCCTGCGCGCACGCCGCACGGCGAACACGGTGGTCCCGTCGGCCGTGCCCGGATCCTCGACCGCGTCGCCTCCCGCGTCCCGCACGGCCGGCTCCGGCGTCGGCGTCGCGCTGCCGGCCGCGGTGTTCGCGGTGAGCGTGTACGGCGGCTATTTCGGCGCCGCGCAGGGCGTGTTGCTGCTCGCGCTGCTCGCGATCGTGCTGGACGAAGACCTGAACCGGCTCAACGGCCTGAAGAACCTCCTCCAGGCGCTGGTCAACCTCGTGGCGGCCGTGCTGTTCGCGCTCACCGCCGAAGTCGCCTGGCCTCCCGTTTTGTTGCTCGCCCTCGGCTCGGTGGTGGGCGGTCGGGTCGGCGCCCACGTCGGCCGTCGGGTCCCCGCCCCGATCCTGCGCACCCTCGTCATCGTCGTCGGCACGGTGGTGGGGGTCGTCCTGTTGGTCACCTGACCCCGCCGGTCCCGTTCGACCGTCGCACTCGTGAAAGAAGGAATCCCATGTTGCGTTGGCTCACCGCCGGGGAGTCGCACGGTCCCGCGCTCACCGCCGTACTGGAGGGGCTGCCGGCCGGAGTCGAGGTGTCCTCCGGCGAGTTGGCGCACGCGTTGGCTCGGCGGCGGCTGGGCAACGGGCGCGGGGCCCGGATGCGATTCGAGCGGGACGAGGTGGAGTTCACCGGCGGCGTACGGCACGGGATCACCCTGGGCGGGCCCGTGGCATTGCGCGTGGCCAACACCGAATGGGCCAAGTGGGCCGAGGTGATGGCGCCGGACCCGGCCGACGCCGACGGGCGCCGTTACGACGAACCGGGCCGGCTCGCCGATCGCGGCCGGGCCGCGGCGCTGACCCGCCCCCGCCCCGGACACGCCGACCTGGCCGGGATGCAGAAGTACGGATTCGACGACATCCGCCCGGTCCTGGAGCGGGCCAGCGCCCGGGAGACCGCGGCCCGCGTGGCGCTCGGCGAGGTCGCCCGCGCGTTCTTGGCCCAGACCCTCGACGTGGAGATCCTCAGCCACGTGGTCCGCATCGGCGCCGTCGCCCTGCCCACCGCGCTGGTGCCCGAACGCGGCAGCCTGGACACCATCGACGCCGACCCGGTGCGCTGCGTCGACCCGGAGACCGCCGCCGCGATGAACGCCGAGATCGAGGCCGCGCAGAAGGACGCCGACACCCTCGGCGGCGTGGTCGAGGTGGTGGTGTACGGCCTGCCGCCGGGCCTGGGCAGCTACGTGCACTGGGACCGCCGCCTGGACGCGCGCCTGGCCGCCGCGCTGATGGGCATCCAGGCGATCAAGGGAGTCGAGGTCGGCGACGGCTTCACCACCGCGACCCGCCGCGGCTCGGTCGCGCACGACGAGATCACCCCGGTCGCCCCGGGAGGCCCCGGCCCCACCCGGGTGCGCCGCGAGACCGGCCGCGCCGGCGGCATCGAGGGCGGCATGACCTCCGGCGAACCGCTTCGCGTGCGTGCCGCGATGAAGCCGATCTCCACCCTGTCCCGGGCCCTGGCCACGTTCGATGTGCGCACCGGCGATCCGGCCAAGGCGATCGCCCAGCGCAGCGACGTGTGTTCGGTGCCCGCGACCGGCGTGGTCGCCGAGGCGATGGTGGCCCTCGTCCTCGCGGACGCGGTCCTGGAGAAGTTCGGCGGTGACAGCGTGCCCGAGACCCGGCGCAACGCCGACGCCTACCTCGCGGCCCTGCCGGTGACCGTCGCCGACGCGTGAGCACGCACGCCGGGCCGAACCCGGCGGACGGGCTCCGGGGTGATCACCCCGGAGCCCGTCGGCGGCTCAGCCCCCGGCCGGCGCCCCCGCGAGCAGCCGCGCGCGCAGGCCCTCGTCCAGCGCGGCGTCCACGCACGTCCACGCCATCGCCAGACCGCCGTCCAACAGCGCCCGATCCGCGGCCGGACGCGCCGCGTACGCGGCGAACTCGGCCTGGTGCAGTCCCACATCGCCGGAGTCGATGGAGATCAGCGGCTGAATGGACGGGATCGCCAGCGACACGTTGGCCATGTCGGTGGACCCGGCCTGCCGATCGTCCTCGGCGGTCACCGGCGGGAACTCCCGTCCCACCACCAGCGCGTTGCGCTCGTACGCGGCCAACAGGCCCGGGTCGTGCCGGAATTCCGAGTACGCGGGCGAGGTCGAGGACAACGTCAACCGCGACCGGGTGGCCACCGCGCCCGCCTGGAAACACTCGCGCACCCGCGCCTCCAGGTCGGTCAACCCGGCCAACGTGGCGGCGCGTACGTAGTAGTCGGCCTCGGTGTGCTCGGGGATCACGTTCGGCACCTGCCCGCCGGTGGTGGTGATCCCGTGCACCCGCTGATCCGGCGTCATGTGCTGGCGCAGCAGCCCGATCGCCACCTGCGCGAGCGTCAGCGCGTCGGCCGCGTTGATCCCGTCCTCCGGGCAGGCCGACGCGTGCGCGGCCCGGCCGTCGTACTCGACGTGCAGTTGCGCGCGGGCCAGGCAGGTCGGGTCGAGCCGCTCCCGGGGCGAGGGGTGCACCATCATCGCCGCGTGCACCCCGGCGAACGCGCCGCGCTCCAGCATCAGCACCTTGCCCCCGCCGTTCTCCTCGGCGGGGGTGCCGAACACGCGTACGGTCACGCCCAGGTCGTCGGCGACCGCGCCCAGCGCGAGCGCGGCGGTGACCGCGGCGGACGCGATCACGTTGTGCCCGCACGCGTGCCCGATCCCCGGCAGCGCGTCGTACTCCGCGCAGATCCCGAGCACCAGCGGCCCGTCGCCGCGCTCGGCGACGAACGCGGTCGGCAACTCGCCCACGCCCGGGGTGACGGTGAAGCCGTGTTCGGTCAGCTGCTCGCCCAACCATCCGCAGGCGCGTTCCTCGGCGAAGCCGAGTTCGGGATGGGCGTGCAGACGGTGACTGAGTGCAACCAGCTCTGGTGCGGCGGCGTCCACCGCCGCCTGGGCGGCGGCCTTTGCGGGTGCCGCGAGGTCGAAGGCTCGCATGGGCGCATCCTGCCCCACGACGGACGTAACGGGAAGTGACCGAACGAAGTATCTGTTCCGCGTAACAACGACCGGCTAAGGTGCGGAAATCCATGATCGACAAGGCAGAAGTCACGGAAAACCGGACCTCCGTGCCGGACCGGGCCGAGGCGTTCGAGCGTGAGCTGAACGTCCTCGCCCTCTCCGGCGACGGCTGGCTCGCGATCCTGCGAGCCCTGGCCGGGCGTACCGGCCGCACCGCCCGACTGGTGGGCGTGCACGGTGGTGTGCTCGCCGCGACCGACGACGGCACCGAGTCGATGACCCCGGTCGCGGTGGCCCACGTATTCGTCGAGGACCGCGTGGTCGAGGTCACCTGCGACGAGGGCTGGCGGGCCTCGGCGCTGCCCGTACGGGTGGCCCAACGCCGGGTCGGACTACTGCTGTTGGGCGAGCCGGACGGCGCCCGCGACGACGAGCCGCTGCTGCGCGCCGCGGTCACGGCGGTGGCGATCGAGGCGATCCGGCGGGACGCGGTGGCCACCGCGACCGCCGAGACCGCGGGCCGCCTGATCGACGAACTGCGCTACGGCGCGTTGCGCAACCTGGGCGATGTCACGCGCACCGCCGCCCGGTTCGGCCTGCACCTCGATCGCCCGCACTCCGCCGTGGTGTTCGCCTACTCCGGACCCAACCAGCGCACCTGGACCACCGCGCTGTCCTGGCTGGAGATGCCGGTGCGCCAAGAGGGCGAACTGGGCCTCGCGGTGCTCTCGGGCAACGTCGAACGCGAGATCAGCCGCATCCGCATCCGGCTCCAGGGCATGGTCGGCGACGTCCCCGTACTGGCCGCCGCCGGCCCCACGGTCAGCGACCCGCGCGGGACGGCCCGCTCCTTCCACGACGCGGAGACCGTGCTCGGCCTGCTGCGCCGCCGCCCCGGCGAGGTACAGCTGATGTTCTCCTCGCTCGGCCTGGCCCAACTGCTGTTCGGGGTGCCCCCGGCCCGACTCCAGGCGTTCGTGGACCAACACCTGGGCCCGATCCTGGAACGTGAGGAATGGGTGGCCACCCTCAGCGCGTGGCTGGCCACCAACGGCAGCCGCGCCGCGGTCGCCGAGCTGCTGCACCTGCACCGCAACTCGGTCGGCTACCGGATCGGCCAGATCCGCGAACTCCTCGGCGCCAATCCCCTCGACCCCGAGGTCACCCTCCAACTCCAGGCCGCCCTGACCGCCCGCGAACTCCTCCTGGCCCTCCGAGAGGTCCCGTGACACCCCCGCGAGCGCGTGCGGCGGCCCCGGGCGCCCCCGCAAGTCCGCCGGGCCGTCCGCCCTCCGGCGCCCGAGTGGGGCCATCCGGATGACTCCCGGACGAGAGTTCGGGTAGATCGGCCGCGCCTCGGCGCGATGCCGCCGAATGTGGGTCACAGTCGTTCCAGCCCCGGTGTGGAGCGCCGGGACGTCGACGCGCGGGCCGATTCGGTCGAGCCCGCCGGTTGCTCGGGGTGTCCCACCGGTCGAGAGGCGATCAGCATGACCGAAACCGACGTGACCCTTACCCCGCAGGCGGCCACCCGGCTGCGCGAGCTGGCGTTCGGCGCGATGTCCGCCGGCGCGCTGCGCGCCGCGCTGCGCCTGGGCCTGCCCGACGCGCTGGGCGACACCCCGGCGACCGTCGAGGAATTGGCCCGCGAGGTGTCCGCGCACCCCGGGGCGCTGCACCGCCTGCTGCGCGCGCTCGCCTGCCAGGGCGTCTTCGCCGAGGAGCCCGACGGCCGCTACACGCACACCGAGGCCTCCCGCCTGCTGCGCGCGGACGCGCCCCGCAGCATGCGGGACGTGGCGCTGTGGACCACCGAGCCGTGGACCTGGGAGGCCTGGCCGCACCTGGACCGCGCGGTGCGCTCCGGCGGCAGCGTCTTCCCCGAGCTGCACGGCAAGCAGTTCTTCGACTACCTGCACGAGGACGCCCCCGAGTCGGCCGCCGCGCTCGACCGGGCGATGACCCAGTCCAGCCGGACCTCCGCCCAGGACGTCACCGAGGCGCTCGACCTGACCGGCGTGGACTCCGTCGCCGACATCGGCGGCGGCCAGGGCCTGGTCCTGGCCACCCTCCTGGAGCGCAATCCGACCCTGCGCGGCACCCTGCTCGACCTGCCCGGTGTGGTCGCCTCGGCGGATCGCCGACTGCGCGACGGCGGCGAACTCGCCGGCCGGGCGACCTTGGTGGGCGGGGACTGCCGGGTCGACATCGGCGTGCGGGCGGACCTGTACATCGTGAAGAACATCCTCGAATGGGACGACGACAGCACGCTCCGCACGCTGCGCAACATCGTCGACGCGGCCGCCCCCGGCGCCCGCGTCGCGGTGATCGAGAACCTGGTCGACGAGACCGCCTCGATGCGCTTCACCGCGGCGATGGACCTCCTGTTGCTGCTCAACGTCGGCGGCCGCAAGCACACCAAGGACAGCCTGCTGACCCTGATCGAGCAGGCGGGCCTGCGCGGCCGGGACGTGCGCGCGGTGAACCCCTCGCTGCACATGTTCGAGTGCACGGTCCCGGGCTGATCGGGCCGTACCCGAGCCGCACGACCGGTCCCGCCACCTTCGGCTACGGAAAGTCATGCGTGATCACCGTGAGCTAAACATGCGACTGCTCCCCGGGGGTGAAGCCGGTCGGGATATCCGCCCGGGAGGCCCAGAGCGGGGCCCCGAATGCAGTCACGCGGGTCGCGGGGTCGCCGACGCCGTTCGATGGTGATGAAGGCGCCTCGCCGATCCCCGTTGCCGATGCCCGTCGGCAGTTCGCGAGCGCCGGAAGGAATATCACGATGCGTCGTGCACGCGCTCTCGTCGCCGGTTCCGCCCTCGGCTTCGCCGCCCTGACCCTGGCGGTTCCGGCCGCCTACGCCGATGCCCCGGCGCCGGTGAAGCCGGACAACGCCCCCTCGGCCTCCGGAAACGGCGGACAGGAGAAGTCCTGGTCCGGTGAAGGAAAGTGGACGCCCGACAAGGGCGGCGAGTCCAGCGAGGACAAGGGCGGCGAAAGCGGCTCGCACGAGAAGTCCTGGAAGGAGCACAAGAGCCCGCACGGTGGTGTGCACACCGGCATCGGCGGCTCCTTCCTCGACGACGGTGCCGCGCTCGGCACCGGTGCGGCCCTGATCGCGGGTGGTGTCGGCGTCGGCGTCTACGCGCTGCGTCGTCGTCCCGCCGTCTCGGCGGCGCGGGCCTGACCCGTCCCGCCCCAAGGCAACACCCGCCGTGGCCACCGCCCTCTTCGGGGCGGTGGCCACGGTGACGTCGTCCCCGCCCCGGCCCGCACCGCCGGTTTCCCCCCGAAGCCGGCGCCGGTACTCCTCCGGCCAGGAAAGAGGCATCGTCTTGCACGACCCCGCTTCGCCCCCCGAGACGTCCGAGCCCGCCGCGCCGCGCCGCACCAGCGCCGCTCGACTGATGCTGATCGCCGCGGTGGCGATCCTCCTGGGCGCCCTGATGATCAAGCACGACCTGAGCAGCGACTCGGGTCCGCCGCCCCAACCCGTGCCCGCCGCCGCGCAACCGAGCGCCGCGGCGAGCGCCGCGCCCTCGCCGAGCCCGACCCCCGAGGGCGTGCCGGGGATGAAACGTTCCGCGCCGGTGCGGATCAAGATCCCCCGGATCAAGGTGGACGCCCCGTTCATCGGCCTCGGCCTGAACTCCTCCGGGGTGCTGGACGTCCCGCCCGCGGGCAACCGCAATCTGGCCGGCTGGTACGAGGACGGCGTCACTCCCGGCTCCCGGGGCAACGCGCTCGTGCTCGGCCACGTCGACACGATGATGGGCCCCGCCGTCTTCTGGGGGCTCGGCAGCCTCAAGTCCGGCGACACCGTCGAGATCTCGCGCGCCGACGGCAGCGTGGCCAGGTTCGCGGTCGACTCGGTCGAGGCGTTCGCGAAGGACGACTTCCCCGACGAGCGGGTGTACGGAAAGACCCGGGACGCCCAGCTGCGGCTGATCACCTGCGGCGGCACATACGACCGCAAGGCCAAGGACTACAAGGACAACGTGGTCGTCTTCGCCCACCTGCTGCCCCCGGAGTAGCCACCCCCGCACACGCCGCACACCCACCCCCCACACACCGCGGCCGGCCCCGGATTCCCTTCCGGAGCCGGCCGCCGCGCGTTGCGCTACACCTGCGCGTCCCCGCCGACCTTCGCGGTCTCACCGCCCCGCCCGCCCCGCTCGGTCCGGCACGCCACCGCGCCCAACACCCCCACCAGGGTGCCCTCCGGATCCGGCTCGGCGACCGGGACCCGCCACGCGACGAACCCGTCGGGGCGCACCAACACCGCGCCCTCGTCGGTGACCCCGTGCACCTCGGCCCAGTCCACGTCCGACGCGGTGACCAGGTCCACCACCGCGGCCTCCGCCTCGGTACCCACCCGGTACACCGCCACCGGCACGCCCAGGCGCCGGCTCGCGCGCTGCGCCGACCGCTGCCACGCGGCCCCGGCCGGACCCGCTCCGACCAGCAACACCGGCGAGGTCTCGTACAGGTCCAGGGTGGACACTCGCGCGTCGTTGCGGCGCAGCCACAGGTGCGGTGCGCGGGTGCCCGGTTCGCCGCTCGGCGGCCGGAACCGCTCGGGCAGCACCGGCAGTTCGGGGTCCGCCCCGAGCACGGCGGTGGACGCGTAGCGGTAGCCGAGCACCACGCCGAGCACTCCCGGCTGCCTGCCGCCGCCGACCGTGGGCGCGGCATACCCGGGGTGGCTGTGTTCGGCCGAACGCGTGGACGCCCGCGCGGCCGTGGCCACCGCCACCGGCCGGCGCTCCGCCTCGTAGGTGTCCAACAGGTCGGCGCCCGCGTGCCCGTTCAGCACCGCGGCCAGTTTCCAGGCCAGGTTGTGCGCGTCCTGGATTCCGGTGTTGGACCCGAACGCGCCGGTGGGCGACATCTCGTGGGCCGAGTCGCCGGCCAGGAACACCCGCCCGGAGCGGTAACGTTCGGCCACCCGCTCGGCGGCGTGCCACGGCGCCTTGCCGGTGATCGTCACATCCAGGTCCGGCACGCCGGCGGCGGCGCGGATGTGCGCCACGCAGCGCTCGTCGGAGAACGCCTCGATCGGCTCGTCCTCCTCCGGGTGCCACGGCAGGTGGAAGACCCAGTGCTCCCGGTTGTCCACCGGCAGCAGCGCGCCCTCGCCCCGAGGGTTCGTCAGATAGCAGACGATGAACCGGCGTTCGCCGACGTGCGCGGCCAGGTCGCGCGAGGTGAAGGTGACGCTCACGTTGTGGAACAGGTCGCCCGGACCGCTCACGTCGATGCCCAGCGCGTCGCGCACCGGACTGCGCGGCCCATCCGCCGCGACCACGTAGTCGGCGCGCACGGTGAGCCGTTGCCCCGTCTCGCGGGTCTCCACGACCGCGGTCACCCCGTCCTCGTCCGGTACGCAGGACCGGAGTTGGGTACCGAAGCGCACGTCGCCGCCGAGTTCGCGGGCGTAGTCGGCGAGCACCGGCTCCAGGTCGTTCTGGCTGCACAGACACCACGACGACGGGCTGAACCTGGCCAGTCCGCCGCCCGGATCGATCTCCTTGAACAGCCACTCCTGGATGTCGCCGGCGACGGTGTCCGCCTGGAGGATGCCGTGGTTGTCGGCAAGTACGGCGGACGCGGCGCGGATTCGATCCTCGACCCCGGCGGTGCGGAACACCTCCATCGTGCGCACGTTGTTGCCGCGCCCGCGCGGATGCCGCGAGGTGTCGGAGTGCCGCTCCACCAGCATGTGCGGGACGCCGAGTCGGCCCAGGAAGACGGACGTGGACAGCCCGACCAGCGAGCCGCCCACGACCAGGACCGGCACCCGGTGTTGGATCTCGGGGTTCATCACTACTCCTGCGTTGGCGAGGACTGCGGACCCGGCCGCCGTCGCGGGCGGGAGAGGGTCCGCCGGGGGTCCTCCTGTTCCCGCTCATCGCCGCCGGCCGGTCGTCGTCGCCCAATGTCACTCATATGCCATCAAAAGATGCACAGGGTGATGATCGGCCGCCACGCTCGAAGTCGAAGCCGGGTCCACACGGACGGATCGGGCGGTGATCCGGTGTGATCGCGCGAGCGGCGCGACCGACCGCGACCCGCTCGACCTCCCCGTTCCCCGGGCGGCGTCGGTGCGACCCGGTCCCCCGGGAGCGCCCTCGGCGGGCGGGCACGACGTTCGGCCGAATCCCATGACCAAAGGACTGACATGGACACCCTCGTCCACTCCACGGCGAATCCCACCGCCGACACCACGTCCAAGCTCCGGGTGCTGCTCATGCTGGAGCTGCACGAAGGGTCGGAGCAACGTTTCCTCGAGGCCTACGAAGGCATCCGTCACCAGGTGGCCGCCGTCCCGGGCCACCTGCGCGACCAGCTGTGCCAGTCCATCGAGGACCCCAGCCAGTGGCTGATCACCAGCGAGTGGGAGGGCGCCTCCCAATACCTGGCGTGGGTGGACAGCCCCGAGCACCAGGTGATGGTCCAGCCGCTGCACGGCTGCGTGCGCGGCACCCGCTCGCTGCGCTTCTCGGTGGCCCGCGAGACCGACCTGCGGGCGCCCGACGGCCCGGTGATCACCACCGGCGCCCGCACGCCGAAGGGCAAGGCGAAGGCCGGCGCCACGCCCAAGGCGAAGGCGGCGGCCGACAAGGCCCGCGCCGCCGCGCCGGCCGCCCCCGGCGTGGTGCGCTGCGCGCTCACCTTCACCGTCAAGCCGGGCAGCGAGGCCGAGGTGGCCCGCATCCTCGCCGGCTACGAGTCGCCCGAGGCCCGGGTCAACCCGACCACCTCGCTGCGCCGCACCTCGGTGTTCATGCTCGGCAACCGCGTCGTACGGGCCATCGAGGTCGAGGGCGACCTGCGCGCCGCGCTGCGCCATGTGGCCGAGCAGCCCCAGGTGCGCGCCGCCGAGGAGGCGCTGAACCCGCACCTGGAGGAGGCGCGCGACCTGAACGACTCCGAGGCCGCCCGCGCGTTCTTCATGCGCTCCTCGCTGGCCGAGGTCTACCACCTGAGCGCGCCGGCCAAGAAGTCGGACAAGGCGTCGGGCAAGAAGTCGGACAAGACCGAGACCACCCGCCGCGCGTTCCTGTACCCGGTCCGGCACGGCTGCGCCGAATCCGCCGCGACGCTGCTGCGCCGGCACGACGAGCAGGCGATCGCCGTCGCCGGCGGGCCGATCGCGCACAGCCAGGTCTTCCTGCGCGGCGACACCCTGATCCGCGTGCTGGACCTGCGCGGCCCGGCGGACCAGGACCCGGCGCTGCTGCTCGGCGTCGACCGCAGGGAATCCGCCGCCCGGCTGAGCCGACTGCTCGACCTCGGCGAGGACGGCGAGTTGGACACCGACGAGGGACTGCGCCGACTGCTCGCCGCGTGCGAGACGACCCCCGTCACCGACCGTCGCGCCGCCCGCGACGCCTGATCCCCCGGGGCGGGGGCCCCCCGCGCCCCCCCCCCCCCGCGCCCCCCTGCCCCTGGGGGGGGCCTTCGCCCCCCCCGTGGGCCCTGCCCCCCCCCCCCTTTCGGCCCGGCCCACCCCCGCCCCCACCGCCGATGCCGCCCTTGAGGGTGTCGGCCATGCCCTCGTTGCCGTCGGTCCG
>NZ_JBHTVA010000061.1:0-67775 GCF_042793325.1 Embleya sp. NPDC056575 | reverse complement strand
CAACCCCCGCCGCAAACACCCCACCCACTCGGAAACGCACGCCCGGCGAACCCAACCCGAGCGCCCACCCCGCCCGCCGCTGCCGGTCGCTTTTTCGCCAAGCAACACACCCGCCTCGCCGGAAGCGTCGAGCCTCGGAGCCCCGCACGCCGACGGCGACCAACCCGGCGACTCCGACCAACCCCCACCGTCGGCACCCAAAACACAAGCCCCGCCGAAAAGCACCCGACCCATTCGGAAAGCCTCTCCGGCGGACCCAACCGCACCGCCTCCCTGCCCGCCGCTGCCGGCCGGTTTTCCGCCGAGCAAAGCGCGCATCTCGCCGGGAGCCCCGGCCGCGGAGCCCCGCACGCCGGCGGCGGCCAACCCGGCGACTCTGACCGGCCCCGGACCGGCACCACCCGAACGAGACGCAACTTCCATCGGAATCGGTCGACTTACCTGGGAAGGCTCTCCGGTGGACCCGACTGAGCCCTCTCCTTGCCCGCTGCTGCCTGCCGGTTTTCCGCCGAGCGACGCGCACGTCTCGTCGGGAGCCCCGGTCTTGGAGCCCCGCACGCCGGCGGCGGCCCACCCCGGCGACTCTGGCCCGGCCCGCACCGGCACGTCGCAGCCGATGTGCAACGCCCGGCGGTGCTCTCGGCCTTGCGGATCGGACGCACGGTGATCCCCGGGTGGACCCCGCTCCGCCCCGTTCTGAAGGGGTGAAGGTGTGGTCAGTCGTGGGCGAGGCCGGACTCGATGCGGTCGGCCGGGTTGGGGAGGTGGGCTCGCCAGTCGATGGGGAGGGGGTGGGGTGGCGCGGCGCGGGTCAGGAAGCGGATCGCGTTTGCGAGGGCGGGTCTGCGCGTGATCGTGGTGCGCAACCATCCCACCAGTGAGTGGAGTTGGCGGTTGGGACGCCGGTTGGGTGGTTGTGGTCGGTATCGTGCGTATGCCATTGCTGCCCTTCGGGGTTGCGGGTGTCGCAGGTGGGCGGGCGCTGCTTGGAATCGGTCACCCGCCCACCTGCGGGTCAGTCGGATCGGCGGGCTGCCTCTTCGATGTGCCGGACGTCGTAGCGGTCGACGGTCCACTTCGGGGTGCCGTCGAGGGGTTCGACGGTGACCATGCCGACTCCGGTGAGGGTGACCCTTCCGGTCCGGAACTCGTCGCGTTGGTCCTCGTGCGCGTGCTCGACGATGTCGCCTTCGCGCACCAGGGGCAGGCTGCTCATGTGAACTCCTTTGCTGAGATTGGTTGTTGGCGTGACGGGTGGGGTGTAGACCGCGTCCGTCGCCGCATCGGGTGAGAGGACGCGGACGTCTTCGGCGCGGGCCGTGAACGATGTGCCGGCGAGCGTGCGGGCGAACACGGTTTGCGCGGTGGACGATTCGCAGACCCCGCAGAGGCCGCTGAGACCATCGCGGATCCATGCGCCTCGAGTGGGGCGAACGGGCGTTGTGGTTAGTGGATCTGACCGGATGTTGTGCATGCCGGTGCCTCTTGTCTGCCACCGAGTGCGTTCGACTCCGGGCAGGCGTGATCAGCTGCGATCACAGAGAGTCGATTGCTCGTGACAGGCACTACGCTGACATGCAAGTGACCTTGCTTCAACCTTGACTTTCATTTTTCGTGCAAGTCGGCTGAGACGAGTGATTGGAGACATCATGCGTACTCCGGCACAAGTAGGCGCTGAGCTGCGGCGACTTCGCCACGAAGCCGGCCTGCCTATGGCGCACGTGGCACGGCAAGCGGGCTGGACCGAAGGCACACAGTCTCGGCTGGAGACCGGGGTGACGCCCATCAAGCCGGATCATGTGGCCGTATTGGCGGAGATTTTGGCACTGACCCCAGTGACCCGGATGCACCTCGACCGTGCACTGGGCGTGAAGCGGGAATCGGATCGCTGGTGGGTGAAGTATGGCGAGGTGCTGAATCGGGACTACGAAGAGTTGATCCTCGTCGAGGCCCGGGCGACAGCGATGCAAGTCGCCTCGACCATCATTCCTGGGCCGATGCAGGCTCCGGGCTACGCACGGGCAACGTTGCTGCAGACGCCTTTCGTGCCGGATCCCGACGATGCGGAAATGCTCTTGGAGGTTCGACTCCACCGTGCGGAAATCGTCACGGCGCGCGGAATCCCGGTTCGTGCAACGCTTCCCGAGGCAGTGCTTTCGGCAAGCTTCTGCGGGCGAGTAGCCTTGCAAGAGCAGTTGCAGCACCTGCTTGATCTGAGTCGACTCAAGCATGTGTGCCTCAGGATCGTGCCGTTTGACGCTGAGGTCCACCCGTTCCTGGGGGCAGTAACTCTGCTCGACCTGCCCGCCCCGGACGCGCCGGTTGCACACGCCGAGTGGGAGAGCGGATCGCAGATGATCAGGGACGAACGGCGTGTTCGTCGGCATCGGCGAAACCTGGACCATCAACTTGCCGCAGCGCTCTCCGACGATGAGTCGCGGCGGGTGATCGAGAGCAGATTGGAAGCGCTTTGAGCATCATTGGGGCGTACGCGTGGCGGAAGTCCAGCCACTCCTCGGGCGACAACTCATGTGTCGAGGTGGCACCCTTGCCGACGTCTATGGGTATGCGTGATACCAAGGCTCGTCGGCGTGGCCACTTGGAGATCAGCCCGGCTGCGTGGACCGAACTGCTCGGCATCCTCAAGAAGTAGAGGTCGGAGGGGCGATGAACGTCGCCAGCCAGGCGTGGCGCAAGCCCGTAGCGTCAACCGGGAACGACGCGTGCGTCGAGGTGGCTCTGCTTCCGACTTCCACCGGCGTTCGGGACACCAAGGACCGGCAGCGTGGTCATCTGGAGATCAGCCCGGCGGCGTGGGGTGAACTGCTCAGCGTGCTCACGAAGTAGCGAACAGTAGGAGACGATGAACATCGACGGCTACGCCTGGCGGAAGGCGCTTGGTTCGACCGGGAACCAGTCGTGTGTCGAGGTAGCTCCGCTCCCGGTGTCCACAGGTGTTCGTGACACCAAGGATCGCGGCCGTGGCCACTTGGCCGTCAGCCCCGCTGCGTGGCGTGAGTTGCTTCGGGGGCTTCGGGGCTAGGTCGTGGAGAACGGAACTCGCCCTGAATCGCCTGGGGATGGGGGAGGCGGCTTCGAACGGGGCCGCCGGGTCGGGGTGTTCCTCGCGTACTCGCCCGTGAACGCGGATCGGGCCGTCGGCCTGGATGCCCTGTTGCGCGGTGCGGGTGTGCGGACTGCCGTGGATGAGATCCGGGATCTTTCCGACGGGTTGCCCGCCGAGCCGGTGCTTCAGGAGTTGGGGGCCTGCGACCTCGTTGTGCTGGTCTGGTCTCGGGGTGCGGCCCAGGATCGGCATGTGCGGGAGCAGTGTGAATACGCCGCCTCGTTCGGCAAGTCGTGTTTGGTCTGGCCGCTCGATGCGACGGCCCCGCCGGACGGCGGCGGCGTGGAGCGGTTGCCGCTCGGTGGTGATGGCCGGGAAGTGGCTGCCGAGGTCGTGCGGCGGTTGGGGGTTCGATCCCGGGCCCGTTCCGGGGCCGGCGGGGTGGTCGAGCCCGGACCTTGGACGATCGAGAGCGATGCCCGCCTCGGGGAGTTCCTGACGCTGGAACTCGGCCCCACGGGAAACGGCCCGGACGACCCCGGTGCGCTGACCGGCACGCACCGTCGGGCGGGCCTGGCGGGCCGGGTCGTCGGGTCTTGGTGGTTCGACGATGCGGCGGGTCGGCTCGACCTGGAGTTGGAGTCGTCCTTCGGGCTGCGGCCGGTACGCGAGGTGCGACGGCTGCAACTCCTGGGTGGCGACGAACCGTTCCTGACCGCCGAGGATCTGCACGGCATCGCGGACCCGCGGCGCTACCGGCTCACCCGGGGGCGGCGCTGAGACCGCCGCCGAGTCGGAGGCGGGTCAGGTGTCCCGCAGCGTCAGGTCGGCGGCGGTTCGGGTGAGGTGGGTGGTCAGGATCGCCGCCGCGGCCTCGGGGTCGCGGGCCAGGGCCGCCTCCTCCAGGCGGCGGTGTTCGTCGATGCCGTCGCGGTCGGGGTTGCGGTGGGCCGACCAGCGGCGGGCCAACTCGCTTGCGGTCCACATCCGGTCGAACGTCTCCAGTAGGACCGGATTGCCGCAACCCTCCAGCAGCGTGCGGTGGAAGATGCGATGCGCCTCGGCCCAGGCGCTGCTGTAGTACTCGCCCTCCTCGGTGTCGTACGGCTCCGTCCGGGCCAGTCGGTGGTGCGTCGCGCGCACGCGTGCCTCCCAGTCGACGTCGCCGCGTTCGACGGACATGCGCAGCACGACCGGCTCGACGACCCGGCGCGCCTCGGCGATCTCCTGCCAGCGCCGATCCGAGAAGGCCGGCACGGCGAACCCTCGATTGGGCAGCCGGTCCGCCAGCCCCTCGCCGACCAACCGCACCAGCGCCTCGCGGACGACGGCCAGACTCACGCCCTGCGCCCGCGCGAGGTCCTGCGGCTTGAGCGCGTCGCCGGGGGCATGTACGCCGCGCATGATCGCGTCCCGCAGGTGGGCGTGCACCTGCTCGGAAAGCATCTGTTTCGCCGGTGCGGGCGAGGCGGGGAACGTCTGGGTCACATCGCTCACTATAGACGATCCGCCAGATAATCGATTATCCGTGTTATCGTCGATCCATGAGCATCGACAACCCCCTCAACCCCCACAACCCCTTCACCCGCCCCTCCGAGGCTGCCCCGTTCACCGTGAGCAGCGCCTCCGCCGCCGACGGCGCTCCCTGGGCGCCCGCGCAGCTGTCCGGCATGTTCGGCATGCCCGGTGGCAAGGACCTCTCCCCGCACCTCTCCTGGAGCGGGGCGCCGGAAGGCACCAAGAGCTTCGCCGTCACGATCCACGACCCCGACGCCCCCACCGGATCCGGTTTCTGGCACTGGGCGGTCGCCGACATCCCCGCCCACGTCACCGAACTCCCCGAGGGCGCGGGCGACGACACCGGCTCGGGCCTGCCCGAAGGCGCCTTCCAACTGCCCAACGACGCCCGTGCGGCCCGCTTCGTCGGCGCCGCCCCGCCGGCCGGGCACGGGCGGCACCGCTACCTCGTGGTCGTACACGCCCTCGACGTCGAGTCCATCGACGTCCCCGTCGACGCCACCCCCGCCCTGCTCGGCTTCACCATGTCCACCCACACCCTCGGCCGGGCGACCCTGACCGCCACGGCGCGAACTCTCGGCGAGGGGGAGGAGTTCGACCCGGACGAGGCCGTGGAACGCGTCGAGGTCTCCCGCCTCGTCCCCGCCTCCGCCGAAGCCGTCTTCGCGGTCCTGACCGACCCGCGGGGCCACGTGGACATCGACGCGTCGGGAATGCTCCTCGACGCCGAGGGCGCCCGGGTGGAACGCCCCGGCGACCGCTTCGTGGTCCACATGGACCGGGAAGCCCTCGGCGACTTCCCCCTGGGCAAGTACGACGTCGAGGTCGTGATCACCAAGCTCGTCCCGAACGAGGAGATCGCCTGGACCGTCGAGGGCCGCATCCGACCGCACGTCCGCCACGTCTACGGCTACCGGTTGGAGCCGGCCGAGGGCGGCACCCTCGTGACGTCCTACTACGACTGGTCGGAACTCGCCGAGGAGTGGAAGCGGCGCCTGACCTTCCCGGTGGTCCCCGAGTCGGCGCTCAAGGCCACCCTCGGAATCCTCGAACGCACCGTCCGCCGCCGAGCCGCGGCCTGACCGCTCCGACGCCGCCGGGGCGTCCGACGAGTCGTACGTCCACCGTCGACCCGACTCGTCGGACGCACCCGAAAGGCCCGTCTCAGGGACGGCAGAGGGCGGTGGTGACGATGTCGTCGACCCGCTGCCTGGCGGCCTCGTCGCCGAGTTGCACGGTGACCGCCACGTTGGCCGCGCGGCCGGTGTCGGTGGCGCCGCCCCGGGTTTCGTAGCCCGGGAAACTGCCGCCGTGGCCCCAGTACAGTTCGCTGCCGCCGCCGCCACAGGACAACGGCTTGCTGACCAGGCCCAGCCCATAGCGGGCGCCGGGGCCGAAGGTCTCCTCGGCCGGGCGGGTGTCGGCGCGCATCTCGGCGAGTTGGGCCGGCTCGAGGAGGTCGCCCTTCAGGAGCTTGCCGTAGAAGCGGTTCAGGTCGGAGTCGGTGGAGACCATCTGGCCCGCCGACCACGCCCACGACGGGTCCATCTCGGTGATGTCGGTCAGCGGCGCGCCCGGCGACTCCCGGTCGTAGCCCCTGGGGTGCGGACCCCGGATGGTGCTGTCGTGCGGGGCGGGGAAGTAGGTGTCGCGCAGGCCGATGCGCTTGATGACGCGTTGGTCGAGTTCTCGGGCGATGGGATGCCTGGTCACCTTCTCGACGAGCATGCCCGCGAGTACGTAGTTCGTGTTGCTGTACTTCCAGCTCTCGCCGGGCGCGAAGTCGGCCGGGTGTCGCAGCGCGATGTCCACCAGCTCGCGCGGCTCGTAGTAGCGCAGTTGCAGGTTGTACTCCGTGTAGTTGGGCAGCCCGCTGGTCTGCTGGAGCAGGTGCCGGACGGTGATGACGTTCCCGTCGATCCCGTCCCCGTGCACCACGCCCGGCAGGTAGGTCTCGATCGGCTCGTCCAGTCGGATCCTGCCCTCGCCGACCAGTTGCAGCACCACCACCGCGGTGAACGCCTTGGTGTTGCTGCCGACCCGGACCCGGCCGTCCCGGGGCACCTTCGCGCCGGTGGCGATGTCGCCCACGCCCGCAGTGTACGTACGGGTGCGCCCGTGCCGGTCCTCGACGCTCGCGAGCGCGCCCGGCGCACCCACCGAGCCGGCGGGGCCGACCAGCGCGTCCAGGCCCCGCTGTACGCCGTCCGGCCGGCCGCCGGCCGACGCCGCGGGCGGCGCCACCACCCCCGCCACGATCAGGCCGGCGGCCAGCGCCGCCACGGCCGAGACCGTGCCGCGCCGGCCGAGCCGGGGTCGTCGGGAAGGGTGGCGGGTGTGCCGTGCCGATGAACGCACGAGTCAACTCCTGTGGAATGCGGGTCGGTTGCCTGATCCAGGATCCGCGCCCACACCCACCCGGCACGAACCGGCCACCTCCCGACTCGGGGTAGTGCCACCACCCCCCGGACGCCTCTTGCCGTTATATATCGCCGCGCGATATATAACGGTCATGAAGCCACTGAGAGAGCAGAGCTACCTCATCCTGCTCGCACTGGCCCCCGAGCCGCTGTACGGCTACGGAATCATCACCGCGGTCCGCGAACTCTCCGACGAGAGAGTCAAGTTGGGCGCGGGAACCCTGTACGGCGCGCTGGACCGGCTCGCCGGCGACGGCCTGGTCGCACTCGACCGCGAAGAGGTCGTCGGCGGCCGGTTCCGCCGCTACTACACGTTGACCGGCGAGGGCCGCCAAGCCCTCACCGCCGAGACCGCACGACTGGCGGAACTCGCCCACCGAGCCGCGCGCCGGCTCGGTACCCCACCCTTCGTCTTCAACCCGGCGGGATGATGAACGACACGTACGAGAGACACTGTCGCCTGCTGCTGCGCGCCTACCCACCCCGCTACCGGCTCGCCCGGGAGGCCGAACTCCTCGGCACCCTGCTCGACGCCGCCCCGCCCGGCGCGTCCCGGCCGTCGACGGGCGAGGCGTGGGACATCGTGCGCGGCGGGCTGCTGACCCGGCTGCGGGACCGCCCTCCACTGCACCACTGGCTCGCCTACCGCCTGTTCGCCAAGCGGGTGCCGGACCGCTACCGCATGTGGGTCCGGGACGACGCGCTCGGCCGTTTCCACTTCCTCCGCAGAAACCTCTGCGGCCATCTGGAGGGCATCGGCCTGCTCGTTCTCATGATGGTCCTGAGCGGACCCGGCCTCACCGCTCTCACGGATCCCGAACTCCTGCTCCCACCCCGAACCGGGCAGTGGGTCCTGCTCGCCGTACTCGTACTGGGGACCCTCAACCCCATGTATTCCAGGCGTTATCGCACGCGCACGCTGCACAAGCACCGCTTCGCCGCGGACGGAACCGACCTGCTGCCGCCACCGCCCCTGCCCGGCGTCCCGAGCGGGTCCTGACTCCCGAGGGCGCACGGTAGGGCTCAGCCGAGAGCATCGGCCAGGTCACGGAGGTGGTTCGCCACGGGGCCGACGGTCAGCAGACCACTCGTGGCGCCGGCCTCCTCGGCCGCCGCCGGCGTGAGGGCGGTGACGGCGCGCGCCATCACCGCCCGATCGCCCACCCCGATCGCCGCCCGCGCGGCCAGGCACCACAGCGCCTCGAACAGCAGGCCCGGCGGCGGATCCGGTACGTCCCGCAGGCGCTCCGCGGCCTCGCCCCGGGCGCCTCGGGCCAGCAGCACCAGCGGCCCGGCCCAGGGCTCGTGGGGACCCCAGTCGGTGCCGTCGTCGCATGGCGCGGGCCGGCCGTGCCGCAGCCGCAGGCACAACAACGCCAGGGGCAGCAGCCCGTGTTCGAGGCCCGGCATGCCGACCCCGGACAGCCGGTCGGCCGCGTCACGGTAGGCGGCCTCGACCTCGTCCGTCTCCTCCGCCGAGCCGGTCGCGGCCAGGCGCATGGCGCGGAACCATCGCGTGAACACCTTGGCCAGGGGCAGTTCGTGGCGGTCGGCCAACCGGTCCACCACCAGCGCGTGTTCCTCGGCCGCGGCGAAGTCGGCGAGCGCGGCGCGGCCCTGCATCCGGATCAGCCGGCCGAGGACCGAATAGGTGATCAGGCCGTGCCGCTCGGCGAGTTCGGTCAATTCCGCGCCGATCCGCTCGCGGCGCGGGGACAGGCCCGCCCGCTCGAACGACTGCATGTACACGCCGTTCAGGGCGAACGCCGACAGCGCCGGGTCGTCCAACCGCCGGGCGAGTTCCGCCGCCTCGCGGGCGGCCCGTGCGGCGCGCGGCGAGCGGGTACCCCGGGACTCCACCGCGATCGTGGCCGACAGCCGGGCTCGCGCGGCCTCGTGCTCGCCCGCCGGCAGCGCCGCGAGCGTACGCTCCGCCGCCGCGACCACGTGTGCCGCGTGCTCCGGGTCGTCGACGCGGGTCCAGATCGCCGGGACGTCGTACGCCCCGATCACCCGGGCGGTCAGCTCCGGATCGCCCAGGTCCTCGGCCGCCTCGATGGTCGCCGAGCGGTGCCGACGGGCCGCCGCCAGGCCGCCTCCGCCGCCCACGGCGAGGTCGCGCGCCAGGCTCACCGACGATGCCAACCGGGCCCGGGAGCCCGGGGCGAGCGTACGGTCGTACTCGGCCGCGACCTCCGCCCACACCCGCCCGGCCGGATCGATCGCGCCGAGCCGGTCGTCCTGGGCGAGGATGTCCGCCTCCAGCCGCCGCAACACCGGCCCGGGGTCCACCCCGAGCCGCTCGACCAACAACCGTCGGGCCCGGCGCAACACCGCGAGCGCGTCGCCCTGGCGCCCGTCCCGATAGAGCCCGAGCGCCAGCAGTCGCCAGCCCTCCTCGCGCCACGGATGCTCGGCCACGTGCCCGTCCAGCTCCGCCACCGCCCGCGCGGCCTGCCCCACGGCCAGCCTGGCCGCCCCCCGGCGCTCCACGGCGTGCAGCCGCAGCTCACCGAGCCGGGCCCGCTCGGCCCGGGCCCACCGCTCGCCGGCGAAATCGGCGTACGCGGGCCCGCGCCAGCACTCCAGCGCCGCCGTCAGCCGGGGCAGCGCCTCACTCGGGGGCAGCGCGTCGGCGGCGCCCAGCATGTGTTCGAAACGCCCGCCGTCGACCGCGTCCCGATCCGCGCGCAGCACATAGCCCGGCCCCGCCGTGACCAGCAACCGGCCCGGAGCACGCGGCGGCCGATCCGGTTCGACGGCCCGCCGCAGCGCGGACACGAACGTGCGTACCGCACCGACCGCGTCCTCGGGCGGATCCGCCCACAGGTCCTCGACCAGCCGGGCCACCGGCACCACGCGCCCCCGGTCCACGAGCAGCCGCGCGAGCACCGCGCGGTGCCGGGGTCCCTTCAGGGCGACGAGGTCGCCGGCGGCGTCCCAGGCGACCACGGGACCGAGCACCCCGAACGTGATGCCCGCCGCCATGACCAGCCCTTTCGTCCCTGCCGGAGTCCCGCTCCGGGCCCGCTCCGGGCCCGTTCCAGGCCCCGTTCCGGGCCCGCTCCGGGCCACGCTAGCGCGCGCTCATCCGATGCTCATCCGCTGCGGCGAGGGTGGGAGGCACCCCTTCGACGAGGACTCGACGAAGAAGACACGAGGAGAAGAGGCCACCCATGGCACCCGACACCGCCCCCGACCGCCACCACCGGATCACCGTCGCGGACGGGGTCGCCCTGCACGCCGCCGTCTCCGGCTCGGGCCCCGCGATCGTGCTCCTGCACGGCTTCCCGCAGACCCACCTGATGTGGCGGCACGTCGCCGCGGACCTGGCCGCCGACCACACCGTGATCCGCCCCGACCTGCGCGGCTACGGCGCCAGCGACAAGCCCGTCGACACCGACGGTACGACCTACGCCAAACGCACGATGGCCGCCGACGTGGTCGCGCTCGCCGCGGCCCTGGGGCACGAGCGGTTCGCGCTGGCCGGGCACGATCGCGGCGCGCTGGTGGCGTTCCGCGCCGGCCTGGACCACCCGGACCGGATCACCCATCTCGCCGCCCTCGACGTACTGCCCACCCTCGACATGTGGGACGTCATGCACGGGGTGACCGCGGCCGTGGGCTTCCACCTGTATCTGATGGCCCAGCCGCCGGGTCTGCCGGAGCGGATGATCGCGGCCGACCCGGACGCCTTCTTCGGCCACTTCCTGGACACCTGGACCCTCGACCGGGGGGCGATCCCCGCCGACGTCCGCGCCGCGTATCTGAAGGCATGCCGCGAGGCGGTGCCGTCCATCGTCGCCGACTGCCGGGCCTCGGCCGGGATCGACGTCGAGCACGACCGGGCGGACCTGGCGGCCGGCAACCGGCTGACGATGCCGGTTGCCGTGCTCCAGCAGGACTGGGGCGCGGCCCTCGGCTTCGACGCCGCCGCACTGTGGTCGGCCTGGGCGCCCGACCTGGCCCACACCACGGTCTCCACCGGGCACTTCATGGCGGAGGAGGCCCCCGCCGAGGTCGCCGCCGCGCTGCGGGCCCTCCTGCGGCGCTGAGAGCACGCGGGGCGGTCGGCGAGGCCGGCGGGGCGGCCCGGCCCGCACGGGAGCCCGCGGGAGCCCGCGACGGATCACCCTGCGCGCTCACGGCTCCACGCTCACGGCTCCAGCAGCGTCACCTCCTCCGCGTGCCGGCGCTGTTGCGCCTCGTCCCAGTCGCCGGTGCAGTAGACCGCGAGCCGGGCGATCGTGTCGTCCTCGACGTCGGCCCGGATCAACTCCCGGCAGTACCAGTGCTGTTCGTTCTGCTCCCAGCGCTCCTCGACCTCGATCACGAAGCCCGTCGGGGTCGGGTCGACCCGGTGGCGCGCGACGGTGCCCGGGGCCGGGTGTCCGCCCTTGCGCAGCGCGACCAGGTCCTCGATGCCTCGGGCCTGGAGCCGCCACTGCGGCAGGGTCAGGTCGCAGAAGGCGTCCGGGTCGAACAGGCCCTCCGGCGGAGTGCCGGTCTCCAGGAAGGTGATCAGGCAGGCCACGAGTTTGTCGTTCATCACCGCGCCTCCGACTTTTCGGCCTGCGCCGTCTTCGTCGCGGCCAGGTTGCGGCCGACGACGGCCATGGTCCGGGCCAGTGCCTCGGTGGGGCTGAACTCCACCAGTTCGGTGCCGGCGAAGATCAGCGGCAGGTGGCCCGGAGCGCCGTAGTAGGCGTCGCCGGCCCGGTAGACCTCGTCGTGGTCCGGGTAGCGGAAGACCACCTTTCCGGTGAGCACCACACCCCAGTGCGGGCTCTGACAGCGGTCGTCGGGCAGTCCGGCGAACAACGCCGCCGGGTCGACGTCGGCCTTGTGGGTCTCGAACCCGACGGTGTAGCCGTCCAGTTCGGCATAGCGGCCTTCGATCACCGGCTCGTCCAGGGTGAACGCGGCCTGTGCTTTCGAGATGCCGGGCACGATGTCCTCCTCGATCGGTTCCGATCCCCTCGTCCGGGGACCCCCGTACGGAGAAGGCGTGCGATCGGGCGGCACGATGTGCGATCGGACCTCACGACGATTGTCCCGCCGTTGTTTTGCCGTTGTTGTGCCGCGCTCACAGCCGCCATGTGACGGGCTGTTCCGGGTCGTACACGCACAGCGTGCCGGTGTGGATCGTGTTGGCCAGGTGTCGGCCGAGGCAGGGGTGGGCTCGGGCGATGCGGTCGATGGCGGCACGGATGCGGGCGGTGACCGCGGTTCGGGCCCGTTCGGCGGGCGAGCCGGCGCGGCGGACGCGGCCGCCGAGGCCGTATGCGGCGGACAACTGCCCGACCAGCGCGTCGTGTTCGACGGCGATCCGGGCCGAACGCTCCGCGTCGCCGGCCGCGTCCGCCTCGGCCGCCTCGCCCTCCAGCTCCCGCAGCCGTCGTCGATACGCGGAGCGTGCGGCGGCGTCGATCACCTCGCCGGTGTCGCCCGGGCGGTGCAGCGCGTCGTCGGCCCGCGCAGCGGCCTCGGCGCCGGGGCCGGCGGTGGTGGCCAGGTCGAGTGCGGGCACCGGCGTGCCCGGACGGGCCAGCAGTACGGCGAGGTCGTGCATGCCCTTGCTGTCGGGCAGCATCACCTCACGATCGGCGTAGACCAGCCGCCACAGGCGGTCCGAGCGGCGGAACACGTTCGACCGGTCCGCCGCGCCCGCCGCACCCGGCGCGACACCGGCCTCCCGGGCGATCCGGGCGACCAGCGGGGCCGCGCCGATGCCCCGGGCGGCGGCGAGGGCGGCGGCGAAGTGGCGTTCGGCGGCCGTGTTGTCGCCGAGCGCGGTCGCCAGCAGGCCGAGGTGTCGGTGTACCGGGCCCCGCACGGCGGCGCCGATGCCCTCGACCACGAACAGGTCCCGGTACGGCGACAGCCACTCGTACAACCGCCGGGCCAACGGGGTCGGGCCGACGAGCGCGATCGTCTCGGCGGCCTGGGCGAGCATCGGCAGCCACTCGCTGTCCCGGGGCGCGTCCGCGAGGAGCGGCCCGGCCGCCGCCAGTCGGCGTTCGGCCTGTTCGGTGTCGCCCAGCTGCGCGGCGACCAGCGCGAGGGTCACCTTGGCCCACGCGTCCGGGATCTCGTCGAGGCGTGGTTGCCCGGCGATCAGCTCCGCGATGGCCGTCCGGTCCGCCGACTCGGCCAGCAGACACCAGCGTTGGGTGGCCGCGAGCAGCGCGGCGTTGGCGCTGCCGGCCCGGCGGCCCAGCTCCTCCACCCGATCGACGCAGCGCGCGCAGTCGGCGAACCGGCCCTCCAGGAGCGCCCGCATGCCGCGCCACAGCGGGACGTACCAGGCGTAGAGCGGATGTCGCAGCGCACGTTCGGCGGCGCCGAAGGCCGGCATCTCGGCGTCCGCCTCGGCGACCCTGCCGAGTTCGAGCAGGGCCACCATCCGCAGCCGGCGGCCCAGGAGTTCGAGTGCGGGATCGGGCAACCGGCGGGCCGTGTCGATGATTTCGGCGGACCGGGCCAGCCGCTCGGCGCAGTACGCCGGGCCCGCGAGCGCGTCGCACTCCGCGGCGAGCGCGTAGCCCAGGCCGGCCGCGTCACCGCAGTCCCGCGCGAGGCGCACGGCATCCTCGGCGAGGGCCAGGCGGACGGGCTCGGGCTCGATCAGGGTGACCGCCACGGACAGGCGGGCGGTGACGGCGGCGAGCAGCTCGGGGTGCCCGACGAAATCCCCGGCACCGGACGCTGGTTCGGCTCGCCGGCCGGACAGCATCGTTCTCGCCTCGGTGAGCAGGTCGATCTGCGGGCGGTCGAGCAGGTCGACCTCGATGCCGGCCGGGCCGTTGCCGAGGCCGAGGGCGGCGTGCGCGAGCAGGTCGGCGCGCCCGTGCCGGCGGGCCAGGTCGGCGGCACGCAGGAAGTCGGCTCGTGCCGCCGCGCGTTCGCCCATGCCCAGGCGGGCCGCGCCCAGTTCGATCAGCACCTCGGCGAGCGGGGCGTCCGCCGCGCCGACCGTTCCCAGGGCCGCGACGCATCGTTCGTACCACTGGGCGGCGTCCTCGTACGCGCAGACGCCCGCCGCCTCGTCCCCGGCCCGGCGGGCGTACCCGGCCGCCGCCTCGGCGTGTTCCGGGCCGGCGCGCAGCAGGTGGTGGGCGACCCGGGCGGGTCCGACGTCCCGACCCCGGGCGGCGAATTCGGCCAGTACCTCCCCCGCCCGCTCGTGCCACGCGACCCGCTCCGCCGGGGACAACGCCTCGTACGTCGCCTCCCGCATCAGCTCGTGCCGGAACGCGCCGGACCCGGCCTCGACGAGGGCGAGCAGCCCGGCCGCCGTCGCCTCGGCGAGGACCGTACGCACCTCGCCCAACGGCACCCGCGCGACCTCGGCGAGCGCGTCGAGCCCGAAATCCGCGCCGAGCGCCGCCGCCGCGCCCAGGACGCGTGCGCACTCCGGCGGCAGCTCCGCCAACCGGACACCGACCGCGTCCCGGACCGAGGTGGGTACCGGTCCGGGGGCGCGGTGGCGCAGCAGCTCGGTGACGAAGAAGGCGTCCCCGCCGGAGCGGGTGTGCAGCGTCCGGACCGCGACCGGGTCGGGCCGTCCGCCGTCGGCGGCCTCGACGAGCGCGCGCACGTCGGGCTCGGTGAGCGGCCCCAGCGGCAGGCAGCGCGCGGTGCGCAGGAGTGCCGAGCGGGCCGCCGACCGCCCGCGCCAGGATGCCTCGTCCTCCCGCAGGGTCACCAGCAGGAGCGCCGTCGTCGTGCGCAGGCTCGGCGCCAGGTCCGGGAGGAGGCGGACCGAGGAGGCGTCGGCCTCGTGGACGTCGTCGACGATCAGGAGGAGTGGGGCGCTCGCGGCGCCCGTTCGGATCAGCCGGGCGACATCCCCGGCCAGCCGGAACCGGGCCGCCTCGGGTGCGCTCCCGTGCGCGCCGCGGGTATCGCCTCCCGTGCGGCCGGACACCAGTGCGCGCAGGGCCGGCAGCGTCGCGGCCAGGCGGGCACCCGCCGCGTCGCCCGTGACCAGCTCCCGAGCCACCGCCGACCACGGGCGCAACGGGGCGGAGGCCGTCTCGGGCGGACAGCTCACCCACAGGACCCGGAACCCCCGCGCCCGCCGTGCGACCTCCTCGGCGGTCCTGGTCTTGCCCGCCCCCGCCGCCCCGGTCAGCGCGACCACACCGCCGCGGCCTGTGCGGGCATCGGCCAGCGCCGAGTCCACCTCGGCCAACACCTCGGTGCGTCCGACGAAGGGAAAGCCGGCCATGCTCAGTCCTCCCACCCCTCACCGGGGGCCGGGTCCCAAAAGACCGAGGCCGCGCGTGCTGGTCTCACCACCCCAGCGTGAGATACCCGCACGAACCGGACAATCACCCTGCTCCGGTCGCGGCATGTCGCCCGCTTCGACTCAGGTTCGCGCGGGCTCCGTCGCCGTCGCGGTCGCCGCCGGCGTCAGCTCGCCGTCCCGCTCCGTGAACAGGTCGCCCGTCTCCGGGCAGCGCCACGAACCGTCGCCGGTCGGGGTCAGCGGCACACCCGCGCGGCCCACCCACTTGATGCGGCGGGCCGGTACGCCGGCCATCAGGGCGTAGTCGGGGACGTCGCGGTGGACCACGGCGCCCGCCGCGATCAGGGCCCAGCGGCCGATCGTGACGCCCGCGACGACCACACTCCTGGCGCCCACGGCGGCGCCCTGACGGACCGTCACGCCCTGTGCGTGCCAGTCCTGTTCGCCCTTGATCCGGCCGTCGGGGGTGACCGCGCGCGGATAGAGGTCGTTGGTCAGCACCACCGCCGGGCCGATGAAGACGCCGTCCTCCAGGACGGCCGGCTCGTATACCAGCGCGTGGTTTTGCACCTTGACGTTGGCCCCGACGCGCACCGCGGGGCCGATGTACGCGCCGCGCCCGATCACGCAGTTCGGGCCCAGGACGGCGTCCTCCCGGATCTGGGCGAGGTGCCACACACGGGTGCCCTCGCCGATGCTCGCCGACTCGTCCACGTCCGCGCTCGGGTCGATTGCCATTCCCGAACGCTATAGCCCGCCCGGGTCGCCGCGCCCGGGAACGGGCTCACTCGGCCGCGACGCCCAGGAAATCGGCGAGGATCCGGGCCGAGCGCCGGCCGTCGTGGTGTTCGGCCACGTAGGCCGGTCCCCGCGCGGCCACCTCGCGCGCCGCGTCGGGCTCGGCGGCGATCTCCTCCAGGACCTCGGCGAGCGAGTCGGGGTCGGCGGCGCGGATCGGCAGGTCGGCCGGCAGGTGCGCGGTCGCCGACTCGTGGAGGTAGCAGATCGTCAGTCGGCCGGCGGCCATGCCCTGACACGACGTCATCCCGTAGGAGCCGCAGGCGAATTGGTCGAGCACGATGTCGGCGTCGGCGAACAGTGCCGGGAGTTCGGCGGCGGGCCGGTTCAGGATTCGGCGGTATTCGATCAGGCCGATGTCGTGCAGTCGGTGCAGTGTCGGCTCGATCCGCGCGGTGCCGCGCAGGAAGGGGCCGGCCATCACGTGCACCACGACCGGCCGTTCGCGGGTGAGCACCGGAGTCTCCGTGTGCCAGTCCGCCGGGTCGAGCGCGGCGGGCAGCCACACCGCGTCCGGCACGTCGGCGATCAGGTCGGGCGTGGCCACGAACGTCGGCACCTCCAGGCCGCGCAGGATCGGCAACAGCCGGTCCACCTTGGCCTGGAGCGCGTGGGTCAGCTCGTAGCGCGGGTCGAACGGGGAGAACTCGACGCGGGCCCGGTGCGCCGCCGGGTCGCGCACCTCCGAGCCGTACAGCACCAGCCCGAGCGCGATCCCGGCCGCGCGCAACTCGGCCAGGTCGGTGTCCACCCAGGAGCCGCCGAGCCGGCCGAACGCGGGCATCCCGCACTCGGCGAGCACATGCGTATAGCGGTCCAGGACCTCGGCGAGCCGGCCCAGCTGCCAGCGGGTGGACAACCAGTCGTCGGTGCCGATCGCCCGATCGGTGGGGTGACCGAGGGTGTTCGCCGAGGCGAGCGCGGCCGACTCGGCGCGCACCCCGGGCAGGTGCCGCTCCACCGCGCGGGCCCAGGCGTGGCCCTGCCCGGCGGTGTTGGTCGGCCCGATCCCGAGCACGGGGGAGGGCGTCGGGGCCGGCACCGCGTCGGCCGCGAACGCGCGCACGTACGGCTCGTACGCCCGGGCGCAGCGCGCCGCCCACGCCGTCGCGTCGCGCTCGACCTCGGCGCGGTGCCGGTTGCGGATCGCGTCCAGGTCGCGCTGGGCCATCATCCGGCGCAGGCCGCGGATCACCCCGCCGCCGTCCAGCGCCTCGACCGCGGCCCGTGCCGCGGCCAGTTCGGCGGTCCGGGCCGGGTCGACCGGCACCCGCAGCGACCGCACCACACCGGTCTCGGAGACCTCGACGGAGGTGGTCACCGCGACCGTCTCGGCCGGTGCCACGTGCAGCGTGTACATGCCCTCGACCGGATCGTGCGGCATCTGCGCGCCCGCGTCCGTGTGGGTGACGACGACCCGTCGCAGCCGCTCGGGTGGGGTGAATCCACGGTCCTCCGCGGCCCGCCGGGCATCCGGAATCGCCACACCCGCGGCCACAGCCGAGTCCCTGTCGCTCATCGCCGTCGTCTCCCAAGGCCGTGCCGACTGTTCACAGACTGTCACCGGGGACGAGCGGTGACCAGCGCCGCCACGTTACTTGGCTTTACCGAAAGGACCCGGTTTCCACCGGGGGGCACGGCGCGTCGGATCGGGAGGCGGGCGCACCGCGCGCACGGATACGCGTCGGCCCGGGCCGCACACACGGGCGACCCGGGCCGACGCGACGTGCGCGGGGTGTCCTCAGTCGGACTCCCCGGCGCCTCGTTCCGTACCCGCCTCGACCCGCTCGGCCAGGCTCTTCGGGCTGGTCAAAAAGCCCGCGCCCCACGACCCGTGCATCGTCGCGAGTACCCCGGGCAGCCGGACCAGCGCGTTCGGGCGCAGGTCGCGGCCCTCCCACGCGGCGCCGGCGAGGATGCCCATCGCGTACCCGCCCGGCACCAGCCAGCCGACCTTGCGCCCGGACAGGCCCACCACGGTCCCGGCGGCCACCGCGGCGAGCGCGGCCGGCGGGGCCAGGTAGCGCAGGTTGACCGAACCCTCGTGATGGCGGGTGACCACCCGACGCCAACGGCCGTAATGGAAGTACTGCTTCGCCAGCGCCTTGGTGGTCGGCCGGGGCCGATACGAGACCTCCAACTCGGGGGAGAACCAGATCAGATAGCCGGCCTGCCGGATCCGATAGTTCAGCTCCCAGTCCTGGGCCCGCTCGAACTCCTCGTTGTAGCCGCCCAGTTCCTCCAGCACCTCACGGCGGAAGACGCCGAGGTAGACGGTGTCGGAGGGACCCGCGCCGCCGCCGGTGTGGAAGCGCGCGTTGCCGACGCCGAGCTTGGAGGTCATCGCCCGCGCGACGGCCTCCTCGTACGGCGTGGTGCCCTCGGCGTGCATCAGCCCGCCGACGTTGGCCGCGCCGGTCTCGGCGAGCAGTCGCACGGCGGTGGAGATGTAGCCGGGCGGCAGGATCCCGTGGCCGTCCACCCGCACGATCACGGGGTGGCTCGACGCACGGATCGCGGCGTTGAGCGCACTGGGGGTGCGGCCGGAGGGGTTGGGCACGGTGCGCACGCGGGAGTCGTTCGCGACCAGTCGGGCGGCGATGGCGTCGGTGTCGTCCGTGGACGGACCGAGCGCGATCACCACCTCGATGTCGCCGAGGTAGTCCTGGGCGAGCACCCGCCCGACGGCCTCCTCGAGGTGTCGGGACTCGTTGAGCACCGGCATGATCACGGAGACGGGCGGTTTTTCGGGAAGCGGCTCCACCCGGCGAGCAGGAGGCTCGGGCGTGGCGGGCTCGTCGGCGGTGTGATTCATCGCCTCGGAGCGTACTGCGAACGGCCCCCTCGCCGGGCATCGACCGGGTGAGTGAGCAGGGATCGAGCGAACGACGGCCGGGTGGGAAGCGGGCGCCGACCGTCGGCGTGCCGCTGCGGTTCGCCCCCCGTCCCGCTTTACGGTGGTTCGACGCCCACCGCAACCGTGGCCGGACGACGAGGCGTCCTTCGGGTGTAAGCGGGTACGGATGCACATCCGCACGGCGCGCGCGACGGCGCGCAACGGAACGGCGGGACGAGATCGGTCCGCGAGGAGGGACACCGCACCCCATGGCGACAACCGGCGGCCGATCCTCGGCGAGAAGCCCCCAGGGCGACCGGAACGGGCAGCGCGTCGGCCGCAACTGGCTGGTGCTGCTCACCGGCGCGCTGGCCGCGGCGATCCTGGCCACCAGCGGCATCGGCTGGGCCTGGGTGAAGCACTTCGACGGGAAGATCCAACGGATAGACCCGTTCAAGGGTCTGACGGACCGTCCGGACACGGGATCCGGCAAGGACCTGAACTTCCTGATCGTCGGCTCCGACAATCGCGAGGGCATCCCCAGGGAGACGCTGAACAAGCTGCACGCGGGCGGCGAGTCCTGCGACTGCACCGACACGATCATGATCGTGCACCTCAACGGCAAGCGGGACCGGGCCACCATCACCAGCCTGCCGCGCGACAGCTACGTGGACTTCCCCGCGCACAAGGACAAGACCACCGGGCAGCAGCGGGGCCCGTCCAAGGGCAAGATCAACGCCGCGTACACCCTCGGCGGCCCGTCGCTGACCGTGGCCACCGTGGAGAAGGCCACCGGGATCCGGATCGACCACTACATCGAGGTCAACTTCGTCTCCTTCGTCAGCGTCGTGGACACCCTCGGCGGCATCGAGATGTGTACGCCCAAGGCGCTGCGCGACCCCAAGTCGGGCCTGGACCTGCCCGCCGGCACCAGCAAGCTGGACGGGGTCAAGGCGCTGCAGTTCGTCCGTGCCCGCTACATCGCCAGCGACCCGACCGGTGACATCGGCCGCACCCAGCGCCAGCAGAAGTTCATCACCCAGGTGCTCGCGAAGGCGACCTCCTCCGGCACGCTGACCGACCCGCTCAAGCTCAAGAACGTGCTGGACGCGGTGCTCGGGTCGATCAAGGTGGACGAGGGGATGAGCTCGCAGTCCTTCCTGGAACTGGGCACCAAGATGCGCAACCTGTCCAACTCGGGCGTGACCTACGCCCAGGTGCCGCTCAAGAGCATCGACCACCAGGTCCCGGAGTGGGGCTCGACGGTGTTGTGGGACGACGCCAAGGCCCCCGGCCTGTTCCGGGCGATCCGCGAGGACAAGGACCTGATCGCGCCGCCGGAGAAGAAGGCCGACGGGCCGAGCCCGAGCACCGCCGCCGCGCCCTCGCCGGTGTCGGTGGAGGTGGCGCCGGGCGACATCTCGGTGCAGGTGTACAACGGCACGCCGACCACGGGCGCGGCCACCCGTGCGTACGACGACCTCAAGGGCGCGGGCTTCGCCATGGCCGGTCTGCCGCGCGGCTCCAACGCCTCGGACGGGACGCGCACGATCATCCGCTACGACCCCAAGTGGAACCGCTCGGTCAAGACGGTGCAGGCCGCGCTGCCGGGCGCGACCTCGGAGCAGGTCACCGGCCTGGGCCGGACGATCGAGGTGATCGTGGGCTCGTCGTATCCGGGCCTGACCCCGGTTCGGGTCGGCGGCACCGACACCGAGGCGCCCTCGACCGACCCGGCATCGCCGGGTCCGGCATACTCTGCCAAATCCGGCGATGAGGTCTCATGTAAGAAGTGAGCATCAAGTGTGGAACAGATGGTCGCCGAGTTCGGCATTCGGTTGCCTCGGGGCTGATCGAGTGACAGCTTCGGGGGCATGAACACGTGGCCGCCGGGGTGGGCGGATGGCGACCAGCAGCCGCAGCAGCCTCCCCCGGGAACGATTCCGAGCCGCCCCGGCCAGAACGCCGCGGGCGGCTATCCACCGCCGCCGGCGCGGAGCCCGAGCGGATACCCGCCGCCGCCCCGGACTCCCGACGGCTACCCGCGCCCGCAATCCGGCGCGGCCGGGCCGGGCGGCGTGCCGCCGGTGCAGGGGCCGCCCGGCGCGGACGACTACCCGCCCCAGCCGTCGTACGCCGACGCGAACGCCGCCCCGCCCGGGCCGCCGCAGCGCGCTCCGGGCGAGCCGGGCGGACCGGGTGGTCCGGACGGCCCCGGTGGTCCCGACGGCCCGGCCGGCCCGCCCGCGCGCCCCCGGCGTCCGGTCAACATCAAGAAGCGCATCCTCATCGGGGTCGGCGTCTTCCTCGCGCTCGTGCTCACGTTCGGCGTGGTGACCTACTTCTGGGCCGACTCGAAGATCCGGCACGAGGACGTGCTGGACAACTACGCGGGCCGACCCAAGGGCATCGAGGGCACCACGTGGCTGATCGTCGGCTCGGACAGCCGCGAGGGTCTGGACGCGACCGACCGCAAGAAGCTGCACACCGGCAAGGCCCCGGGCAAGCGCACCGACTCGATGATGCTGCTGCACAAGGGCAAGGGCG
The DNA here is from genome assembly GCF_042793325.1 of Embleya sp. NPDC056575. NCBI lineage: Bacteria > Bacillati > Actinomycetota > Actinomycetes > Kitasatosporales > Streptomycetaceae > Embleya > Embleya sp. NPDC056575. The sequence continues at coordinate 46,335 of NZ_JBHTVA010000061.1, read as the reverse complement.
GCACCGCGCTGATCAGCCTGCCACGCGACTCGTACGTGGACATCCCCGCGTTCAGCAAGAACGGCAAGACGGTCAAGGCGCAGAAGAACAAGCTGAACGCGGCCTTCGAGAAGGGCGGCGCGCCGCTGCTCGCCCGCACCGTGGAGATGGCCACCGGCATTCGGCTCGACCACTACGCGGAGATCGGGTTCGGCGGGTTCAACAACATCGTCAACGCGATGGACGGTGTGGACATCTGCCTCAAGGGGCCGATCAAGGACCCGAAGTCCGGGGCGAACCTGGAGGCCGGCTGCCAGACGCTGAACGGCGAGCAGTCGCTGGCCTTCGTACGCTCGCGCTACTACGACCCGGCGCGCTCCGACCTGGCCCGGATGGAGAACCAGCAGATGTTCCTCAGCGCGCTGGCCAAGAAGGCCAAGTCGGCGGGGATCCTGCTCAACCCGTTCAGCGCCTTCCCGGTCGCCGACGCCTCGCTGAGCGCGGTGACGGTGGACGACGACGCGGGCCTGTTCGACCTGTACGACCTGTTCAAGGACATGGGCAGCCTGTCCGGCGGCAAGGGCGTCACCACCACGGTGCCGATCGCCAACCCCGGCCACATGGTCAAGGACATCGGCTCGACCGTGTTGTGGGACGACAAGGGCGCCAAGGCGCTGTTCCAGGCGCTGCGCGACGGACGCACGGTGGACGCGACCAAGAACTGACCCGGGGACGGGGCACCGGATCGTGGTGCCCCGTCCCGCCCGTGGTGACTGATGGTCGACAAGTGACTCGCCGCCTGTCCCCGTCGTTTCGTACCATCGGCACTCGGCCGGGATGTCGGCCGGCGACCCTGCCCCGAGGTGACTGACTCCGCATGAACGACGCCGCGATATCCGACGCAGACCACACCTTCCAGGTCGATCTGCGGGGTCTGGTCGACCTGTTGTCGCACCACCTCTACTCCAGCCCCCGGGTATACCTGCGCGAGTTGCTGCAGAACGGCGTCGACGCGGTCACCGCGCGGCGGGCCGTCGATCCGCAGGCCGAGGCGGCGATCACCATCACGGTCGCCGACGGCGGGCTGCGCGTGGCCGACACGGGGGTCGGGCTGACCGAGGCCGACGTGCACCGCTTCCTGGCCACCATCGGCCGCAGCTCCAAGCGCGACGCGCTGGAGAGCGCGCGGCGCGACTACATCGGCCAGTTCGGCATCGGCCTGCTCGCCTGCTTCGTGGTGGCCGACGAGATCACCGTGGTGACCCGCTCGGCGCTGACCGACGCGCCGCCGGTGGAGTGGAAGGCGGGCGCCGACGGCCGCTACACGGTGCGCACCCTGGACCCGGGCGCACACGAAGTGCCGGGCACCACCGTGTTCCTGACCCCGCGTCGGGGCAGCGAGGCGTGGTTCGCCCCCGAGCGGGTGATCGAACTGGCCCGCGACTTCGGCGCGTTGCTGCCGTACCGGGTCACCGTGGTGGCCGGCGGCGAGCACACCCCGATCACCGACACCCCTGCGGTGTGGGACCGGCCGTACCCGACGGTGGGTCTGCGGCGGGCCGCGCTGACCGCCTACTGCGAGAGCCGGCTCGGCTTCACCCCGCTGGACGTGATCGACCTCGACGTACCGCTCGCGGGGGTGCGCGGCGCCGCGTTCGTCCTGCCGGAGGCGGTCAGTCCGGCGATGCGCGGCAAGCACCGCGTGCATCTCAAGGGCATGTTGCTCACCGAGAACGCCGACGGGCTGCTGCCCGACTGGGCGTTCTTCGTGCGCTGCGTGGTGGACACCGACACACTGCGGCCCACCGCGTCGCGGGAGAGCCTGTACGACGACGAGTCGCTGGCCGGGGTGCGCGACGCGCTCGGCGGGCACATCCGGGACTGGCTCGCGGACCTGGCCGCGCACGACCAGCCGCGCCTGGCCCGGTTCCTGAGTGTGCATCACCTCGGCGTCAAGGCACTGGCCCGGCACGACGACGAACTGCTGCGCCTGGTGCTGCCGTGGTTGCCGTTCGAGACCACCGACGGGCGGATCGCGCTGGACGAGTTCGCCCGCCGGCACCCGGTCGTGCACGTGACCTCGACGGTCGAGGAGTATCGGCAGGTCGCGCCGATCGCGGCGGCGGCCGGCCTCGGCGTGGTCAACGGCGGCTACACCTACGACCTGGACCTGGTGTACCGGCTCGCGGAGATCCGGCCGGGCACCACCGTCGCCGAACTCGACCCGGACACGGTCACCGCGCACCTGGACGCGGTCGACCCGGCCGTGGAACTGGGCGCGGCGAGCTTCCTCGCGCACGCGCGGGCCGCGCTGGACCCGCTCGCGTGCGACCTGTCGCTGCGCACGTTCCAGCCGGTGACCGTGCCCGCGCTGCTGCTGGACGGACGCGACGCGCGCGGGGAGCGGGGTCGGGCGGAGGCCGAGCAGGACGCGGCCGGGCGCGGCGACGACCTGTGGTCGGGGATCCTCGGCTCGCTGCGCGACCAGGGCCCGCGCGCGCAGCTCGTGCTCAACCACCTCAACCCGCTGGTCCGCCGGATCGCCGGTCTGGCGGATCCGGAACTGGCCCGGGCCGCGGTCGAAGGGCTCTACGGCCAGGCCCTGTTGCTCAGCCACCGTCCGCTCACCTCGGCCGAGACCGGCCTGCTCGGCCGATCCTTCCTCGGCCTGCTCGAGCGCGCCGTCCACCAGCCGAACCCCGCCGAATAGGAACCCTGTGATGGAAATCCGTGACGACGCCGGGTTCTTCGCTGCCCTGGACGCGAACGAGGAACAGCCCTACGGCAAGGCCCGCACCGCCCGCGCCGAGGAACTGGTCACCGTCGCCGAGCGTATGGGCAACGACGAGAACCTCGCCTGGGCGCTGCTGCGGCTGATCACCGCGTACAACTACGGCGGCGAGTCGCCGCGCACCCCGGTGCCGCTGTCCCGGCTGCTCAAGCTGTGGGACGAGCACCCGGAGGGCTTCGACGAGCAGTTGACGCACCACCTGTTCTGGGATCTGAAGTGGATCACCAGTTCGCTGCTCTCGGTGCCCGAGGTGCCGCTGACCGCGATCCGCGGCTACCTCGCCGACATGGAACGCCGTTACCGCACGGCCGGACACAGCCTGCGGCCGGTGCACCAGAGCCGGTTCTACCTGGCCCGGCACATCGGCGCCGACGCGGAGACCACCGAGGCGTTCGAGGCGTGGCTGGCGGCGGACCGGGACCGGCTGGCCGACTGCGACGCGTGCGAACGGCGCGAGCAGGCCCGCTGGTTGATCGCGCAGGGCCGGGACGCGGACGCGCTGGAACTGCTCGCGCCGACCCTGGACGGGGCGCTCACCTGCGCGGAGGAGCCGCAGGTCTCGCTGGCCACGTCCATGTTGCCGCTGGTGCGCGAGGGCAGCCCGGACCGGGCCCGGGCGCACCACCTGCGCGGCTACCGGTCGGTGCGGGGCAAGGTGAGCACGTACGCGGCGGTCGCCGAGCACATCGAGTTCTGCGCGCTGACCGGCAACGAGGGGCGCGGGATCGAGATCCTGGCCGAGCACCGGGCCTGGCTGGCGCGTCCGCAGAGCGATCCGTCGGACCACTCCGACTTCCTGGCCGGCGTCGCGGTGCTGCTGAGGCGCCTGGTCGCGGTGGGCGGGCCGGAGCTGGTGGTGTTCGAGGACACCACCGCCGGCGGGCTGGGCGAGACGGTCGAGCGGGAGCTGTTCGAGATCGCCGCGCGCTTCGACGCGCGCAACGGGAACGACGCGGTGAGTTCGCGGGTGCGGCGCCGGTTGGCGGCGGCCCCGGTGGCGGATTCGCTCCCGCTGGGCCTGCGTTCGGTCCGGGTGGCGACGCGGACTGCCGCTGCCTCGGCGGCGCCCGCGGTGTCCGGGCGGGATGTTGCGGAACTGCTCTCCTACGCACGCGAGTTGGATGAGCAGGGGCATCCTCGGGCGGAGGCCGCGTGGCGGGACTACGCGGAGTCGGCGCGGGCGCGGGGGCAGGACGTGGAGCCGTTCGCGCTTGCCGCGATCACCGAGGCGGACGGCATCGAGCTGGTCGAGGAGGGCGAGTTCGCGGCCGGCGCCGCGGCGCTCGACCGGGCCGCGGCCGGCTATCGGGCGGCGGACGCGGCGGGGCGGGCGGTGGGCGCCGAGGTGCGGCTCGCGATGGCCCGGTTCCGCGCCGACGAGCCGGACGCGCTCGCGTTGTTCGAGGCGGCGCGGGTCGAGGCCGCCGCGTTCCTGCCGCATGACGCGGCGCCGCTCGCGCTGGTCCTGCACCACCGCGCGATCGTGGCGTTGGCGAGCGAGGCAGAGGACGTGGACGCGATCCTGACCGAGCTGCACGACCTGGGCCGCGACCACGGGCTGCGGCACCGCCAGTCGGCCGCCCTGCACATCCGGGCCGAGCGGGCGCTGCAGGACGACCGGACGGCGGACGCCGAGGCCGACCTGAGCGCGGCCATCACGCTGTGCCGGGAGGCCGAGCGGCCATGGCTGGCCTGCCGGCCGCTGTTCCTGCGCAGCCAGGTGCGGATGCGGATCGCCGACCCGGCGGCGGCCGAGGCGGACATGCGGGCCGCGCTGGAGACGGCCGCGTTCTACACCGAGCCGCAGTTCCCGGTGGGACACGCGCTGACCATGCTGGCCAACGCGATCGGGGCGCAGAACCGGCCCGAGGACGCGCTGCCGTTCGCGTTGGAGGCCGCGCACGTCTTCGACGACGAGGGCGACCCGGAGATGGCCGCGGCCTGCCGACGGGGCGCGGTGGGCATGTTGTTCGGCCTGGGGCGGGACGCGGAGGCCGCGGCGATCCTGGAGGAGTTGCTTCCGGAGGTCGAGGAGCACCACGGCCCCGAACACGCGATGCAGGAACGCTGGGCGCTCGGGTTGTGCCTGCGCCGACTCGGCGACACCCGGGAGGCGGCCCGGCACCTGGCGATGGCGGCGGAGACCGCGGTGAAGGTGGCCGACCGGGCGACCCAGGCGGAGCTGGCGGTGGCCGCGGCGCACGCGCTCGACGACGCGGGGATGGCGCCGCAGGCGCAGGCGGCGTTCGGGCGGGCGATCGAACTGCTGCGCGCCGAGGGGGATGTGCGCGAGACGGTCCGGGCGCTGCGGGCGAAGGCGTGGAACATCGCGAGCAGCACCGACCGGGAGGACCCGTCGGGGGTGGACCGGGCGGTGGCGCTGTTCGCCGAGGCGCTGCGGGAACTGGCGGGCGCCGAGAGCGGTGCGGGGGTGGTGGACGACGAGGCGACGATGCTCGCGGTCGAGCGGGCGGGTACGCACCACCAACTCGCCCACCTGCTGGCCCGTGCCGACCGGCTGCACCCCGCGCGAGCGGCGGCGGACAAGGCGGCGACGGCGTATGCGGCGGTGCTGCCGGAGGAGGCCGACGGCTACCTGGACGCGGTGCAACTGGCCGCGCGCATCGAGGCGTTCGGTCTGGACGAGCGGCCGGCGGCGCTGACCCGGTTGGACGCGGCGTTGAAGGTGTGCGCGACGAGCGGGGTCACGGCGGTGGAGGAACTGACGCAGCTGCGCGAGGAGTTGGACCGGGCCTGAGCCCGGAGGAGCCCGGCCGGGCGGAATGCCCGGCCGGGCGTGGGGTCAGGCGCGGGTGATCGTCACGTCGCGCGCGCTCTGCGCGAGGATGTTCGGCGCCACCGGGACCACACCTTCGCCGGGCAGGAGTTCGAGCAGCGTCGCGTCGCCGCGCGCGGGACCGGGTACGAAGTCGAGCGGAGACCGCGCGGAGCTGCGCCAGTCGTGCGTCAGACCGTCGCACGTGGCGGCGCTGCCACCGACCGAGAAGTGCAGGCCGGCCTGGCTGACGTTGCCGCCGACCAACACGGTCCCGGCGTGGTCGGCCGAGCAGCGGTAGGTGCCGGAGATCGTGACGGTGCCGTCGGCCGTCATCCACACGGTGGGGTCGAGCGAAACCTCGTCGCCCGCGACCGGGCGCTGCCGCACCTGCGGCTGTGCCTGTGCCTGTGCCTGTGCGGCAACGGGGACGAACACGAGTGCGAGCCCGGCGAATCCGACGGACAGGGCCATGGCCGTACGGCCGGAACTGATCATCATGCCGACGCCAACGATCCGCACTCCCGAAGGTTCCGTTCACACGTACGAACGGGGGAACGGAGCTGCTGCGTACCGGACTCAGGGATGCGGGGTGGGCCGGTAGAGGCGAACGCCGACGAAACTCATCTCCGCCGGCCGCCGGAGTGCGGGGAGGGGGCGGGTCAGTCGATGTCGAGGGTGGCTTCGATGGTGTCGCCGTCGGGGGTAGGGGTGGCGCGGGTGTGCAGGTGGGCGCCGGCGCCGGTGAGGAGGCGTCGGGCGGCGGTGTTGGCGTCGGTCGTGGTGGCGACGACACGGGGCGCGCCCTGGGCTCGGGCCTCGGCGCGGAGGAGGTCGACGACGGCGCGGCCCACGCCTCGGCCCCGGTGTTCGCGGCCGATCCACAGGCCGGTCTCCAGGTCCCCGTCCGCGGTCGGCTGGAGGCGGGCGGCGCCGACCACCACGTCGTCGACCAGGATCGCGTAGGTGGTGGGCGTGGCGGCCCACTCGTGGTGAAAGGCCAAAAACGCGGCCCGCCGATCGGCGGTCCACCCGGCCGCCCCGGCCTCGACCGGCATGACCTCCCCCGGCTCGGCCCCGCGCACGGCCGCATCCAACAGGGAGGCCGACAACTCCTCGTCCAACCGCCGAAGCACCACCCGAAACTCATCCACCCCCAAACCCTCCCCATCCCCAAACCCCCCGTCAAACCCATTCCCGCCCCGCCAACCCCCGCCCGCCCCGACCCGCCCACGCACCCACTCCCCGAACCACTCCGCACCCCCACGCGGGACATGGAGGCACTCCACGCACGCCACCCCGCCCAAGGCACGTTCATTTCCGGGCCGCTCCGCTTTCGGTACGCCTGCGTCTCCGTGTGGACGGACGTGTTCCCTGTCGACGCGGGATGCGTCGGCCCGGCTCGCGCTGCTCGGATCGGCTCGACCCACCGGCTGCGCCGATCCCTGCTCCTCGGCAAAGCCCCCGCGCACCATGCCGGTTGGGGCCCGACTGTTCGGCGCCCGGCCGCCCAACCGGCCGGCGCTCGCCCGGTGCCTGCCGGCGCGCCCGGCCGCACACTTCGCCGTCCTGCGGACGGTCGGTGGGGATCGGGAGTGCGGCGGCCGCGCCTCCTCCCTCCTTTCGGGGGCGAGGCGCGGCCGTCGGTGGGGTGCGTCAGCGGTTCTTCTTGGGCGCGCAGATGTTTTTGTCGGCTGTTTCCATGTCGATGTTCTTGGGGGGATCCGTGGGTGGGGCCGCGTTGTTGGGTGGGGCGGTGCCCGGGTAGTCCTTGCCGATCAGGAGTTCGAAGCGGGTCACCGCGGCGGACGTGCTCTCGGTCAGGGCGCTGTCGGGCAGGCCCGTCGCGGCGGCCAGGGCCTTGGCGGCGTCCAGGCGGCCCTTGGGGTAGGTGATCGAGCTGGTCGCGTGGGTCTTGCCGTCCTTCGCGTTGCCCGCGCTGACCGCGACGAACTTGCGGCCGACCAGGTCCGCCGCCACCTCGTTGGCCCGCTTGTTGACCCCGCTGCCGTTGCGGACGTCGACCTTGAGCGTGGCCGGGTCCACCTTCGGCACCTCCGGCGTCGGCGGGGTCCCCGGCTGCTGCTCCGCGGGCTTGTCGTCCTTGGTGACCGCGGTGTCCGTACGCAGCATCGCCAACAGGTTGTTGGCCTCGGGCTGCTTCGGCTGCACCTTGACCTTGGGCAGCGGCGGGTATTCCTCGACCGGCAGCGTGGTGAACGCCATGCGCTTCTCGGGGACCTTCTTCAACTGGTTGCCCAGCGAGATCAGCTTGTCCACGCCGCCGAGGCCCTTGTCCACGGTCAGCGACTCCACCGCGATGTTGGCGATCTTGAACATGCCCTGGACGTTGGTCAACGACGCGCTGTTCTTGAGCTTGCGGGTGAGCGCCATCAGGAACGCCTTCTGCGCCTTGATCCGGGCCAGGTCGCTGCCGTCGCCGAAGGCGTGCCGCGCGCGCAGGAACTTCAGCGCGGTCTCGCCGCTGAGGTTCTGGTCGCCGGCGTCGAGCTTGAGGTCGGTGCCGCCCCCCTGGTTCGGCAGCACCGGGTCGTTGATCGGCTCCGAGATGCACATGTCCACGCCGTCGACGGCGTCGGTCATCTTCTTCACGCCGGTGAAGTCGATCATGATGTAGTGGTCCACCTGGACCCCGAGCATCTTGTCGACCGTGGACACCGTGCACGGCGGACCGCCGTTGGCCAGGCTCTCGTTGAACGACTGCGGCCCGTTGGACGCGGGATACGTCTTGCCGTCCACGACACACTTGGGTATCTGCACCATGGTGTCGCGGGGGATGCTGACCAGCGTCGCGTTGCTGCGGTCGGCCGATACGTGCATCAGGATCGTGACGTCGGCCAGGCCCTCGGTGTGCTCGGCGGCGCCGTACTTCTTGCCGAGACCCTTACGGCTGTCGTTGCCGATCAGCACGATGTTCAGCGGCCTGCGTCCGAACGCGTCCTCCTCCGCCTTGGGGACGCCTTCACTGCCCGCGTTCTTCGCGGTGGTGGATATCTTGCTGTCCAGATACTTGATGTAGCCGTACGCCGTGCCGGCCAGCACCACGATCAGCCCCACCACGGTGAGCGCGATCCACTTGAGCCGCTTCTTCACCTTGCTCTTGGGCGCGGCCTTGTCCCTGCCCGCGGCGGCGTTGCGGGCGCCCGCGCGCCCCGCGGGAGCCGCTCCCGCGCCACGCCGACGCGACGACGGCGCCGGCGCGTCGGCGGCGCCGCCGCCCTGATCCGAGCCGGTGCCCCGGCCCGAGGCGGCCTCCACCGCCGACGGCCGGCGCCGGCCCTCGGACGTACCCGCGGTCCCCGGGGTGCGCGGCCGGGTCGTGCCGGGGGCATCGACCGCACCGCCGCCCGGCGCCCGCAGCTCGAAGCTGCCGGTGTCCGGGTTCATCACCCACATGTCCGCGACGTCCGCGTCGTCCATGCCGCCCAGGGGATCGTTGTCCCCGGGCGCGCCACGATGCGGCCCGTTCCCTCTGTTCACGCCGAGATCCCCTCCGGCTGTACCCGCCGCCGCACGGTCCCCCCGGCTGTGCACGGTCCTCTTGGCGACACCGGGGTTCCGGAGCCACCCACGGAACCCGACGGTGATAAGTGATGGTCGGTATGAAGCAGCCACCATAACCGGCGAGATCTCGCCATGGTCACCGAGACTGCGAAGTCCTGACACTCGGATCATCGGAAAAGGTGCAAAAACCTGATCCGACCGTTCCCGATCCGTCGCCAGTCGATCGACAGCCGGTCATGGACCGGTCGTCGACCGGTCGAGGAGGAGCACACACGAGCGTCCTGATCCGCACGTCGCGCGTGCCCCCCTCGACCGGGCGCCGGTCATTTCCGGCGCGGTGAGGCGCACTTCGTGTTGTCGGCCGTCTCCAGGTTCAGGTCGGCCGCCTTGGGCGGCTCCGGCACCCGTTCGGGCCCGGCGCTCGCCGAACCCGTCGGCGCGCCGCTGCCGCCGGTGCCCGCGTCGGGCAGATCCGCGCCGATCAGCAGCCTGATCGTGGTCTCCCCCGCACGGGCCGCCTCCAGGGCGGTCTCCGGCAGGTTCAGTGCCACGGCGATCGCCCTGGCCTGTTCCTGTCTGCCGTCGGGGTAGGTGATCCGACTGTTGGCGTGTTCCCGCCCGTCCGGCATGGACGTACCCGAAGTCGCCTTGAAACCCAGCCGCTTGAGTGCGTCGACCACCGGGGTGATTCGTTTCCGCGCACTCCCGCTGTCCACCGTCACCCGGATCTGCGCCGCGTCGGAGGGTGCGATCGTCTGCGGCGGTGCCGGCGTCTCGGTCGCCGGCGCGGGCGGCGGATCCGTGGCCGGGTCGCCCGCGGTCAACGGCAGATCGGCGCGGATCGCGGCCCACAGGTTGTCGGCCGCGGGCCGTCTGGGCTGGACCTGATCCGGCGCCGGCCGGTAGGTCTCGGTCGGCAGCGTGGTGAACGCCATGCGCTTTTCCGGCACCTTCTTGATCTCGTCGGCGAGGTCGATCAGCTTGTCCACGCCCGCCAGGTCGTTGTCGACGGTCAACGCGCCGACCGCGCTGTTGGCGATTCGGAACATGCCGTCCACGTTGGTCAGTTTCGCGTTGCTTTTCAACTCGCGCGCCAGCGACGCCAGGAACACCTTCTGCGCCTCGATCCGCGCCAGGTCGCTGCCGTCGCCGAAGGCGTGGCGCGCGCGCAGGAATTGCAGCGCGTCGTTGCCGCTCAGCGTGTTCGGACCGGCCGGCAGGTCCAGTCCGGTGCCGCCGCGCTGCCCGGACAGGACCGGGTCGTGGATCGGCGCGTCCAGGCAGATCGGCACGCCGCCGACCGCGTCGGTCAGGTCGCGGACGCCCTTGAAGTTCACCTCGACGTAGTGGTCGATGCGCACCTGGAGCATCCGGTCCACGGTCGCCACCGTGCACGGCGCGCCGATGTCGCGGAAGCTGTCGTTGAACTGGCCGAACCGGGCCTCGGTGACCTTCTTGTCCTTGCCCTTGCCGATCTCACATCGCGGGATGTCCACCATCGTGTCCCGGGGGATGTTCACCAGCGTGGCGTTGGAGCGGTCGGCGGACAGGTGCATCAGGATGGCCACGTCGGCGAGCCCTTCGTGCCCCTCCGCGCCGTAGCGTCGGCCCTCGCCGATCCGGCTGTCGTTGCCGATCAGCAGGATGTTCATCGGACTTCGGCCCTGGGCGTCCTTCGGGGACGCCGGTGGTCGGTTGTTCTTGTCGGCGGTGATCTGGGTGTGGTGCAGCTTCCCGTTCAGGTACCGGATGTACCCGTACGCGCTGCCGGCCAGGATCAACAGGACACCGACCACGGAGATCGCGATCCATTTGAGGCGCTTCTTCACTGTGCTCTTTCTGCGTCCGTCCCGTCCACCGGGTGCAACTGGTCCCCCGGTTCCGGTCTCCGCGTCCGTGCCCATGCGTGGCGTCCCCTCCGGCGACCCGCCGGGGGCGTCGCGGTCGGCGACGTCCCCGGCTCTCCCTGATGCGGTGTCGATGAATCAGCCCGCGCACACGTCCTGTTCCGCCGTCCGCCCCGAGACGGTGACGATCGGGCTCGTGTCCGCGGGCGTGGTCGGCTTGGCCGACGGGATGCCGCTGGTCGAAGTGGGGTCTGCCGTGGACGTCGACGAGGGCGCCCCCGTACCCGACGCGGTGGAACCGGCCGGGGGCCGCGTGGCGCCCTTGCCGGTCGCGCCCGTGCCCGGGGCGGTCGGGGTGACGGTCACCCGTTCGCCGTTCTCGTCGATCGTGGTGCGGGTGGACGGCAGCGGGGTCGCCGGCTGCTCGATCCGCACCTCGCCGTTGTTCTCGAAGCCGTTCTCGTCCTTGCCGCTGACGCCCGCGCCGACCGCGACCCGGTCGAAGCGGATCGCGTCGAACAGCCGGTCCGCCTTGGGCTGGACCAGTTCGTCCCGGTCGGTGTCGAACCGGTACGGCTGCCGGGGCACGGTCAGGAACGCGACCTTGTCGTTCGGGATGCCCTTGATGCTGTCGGACAGATCCATCAGCTCCTTGAGCGAGCTCAGTCCCGGGTCGGCGGTGATCGACCGGGTTCCGGCGTCGAGGAGGTTGTACAACTTCCACGGCTGGGTCAGCATGTCGCCGACCTTGACCTTCTTAACGAGCGCGGCCAGAAAACGCTGCTGTCGGGTCATCCGCTGGGTGTCGCTGCCGTCGTCGACGTTCTTGCGGGCGCGTACGTAGCCGAGCGCCTGCTCGCCGTCGAGCTTGTGCTTGCCGGCCGGCAGGTCGAGCTTGGCGGCGGTGTCGCGCATCGGGCGGCTCAGGCACACCTCGACACCGTTGACCGCGTCGACCATCTCCTTGAAGCCGGAGAAGTCGATCACGATGTGGTGGTCGACCCGGACCTTGGTCATCTGTTCGATGGTCTTGATCGTGCAGGCGGCGCCGCCGATCTCGAACGCGTGGTTGAACTGGTCCCGGTACGCCCGCGACTTGCTGCCGTCCGGCCGGACGCAGGAGGGGATGTCCACCATCAGGTCGCGCGGAATGCTGACCGCGACCGAGCTCTTCCGGTCGGCGGCGAGGTGCAGCAGGATCGTGGTGTCGGAGCGCTTGGTGCCCTCGCCGACGTCGCCGTACTGCTTGTTGTCGCCGCTGCGGTCGTCCGAGCCCATCAACAGGATGTTGGCCGCGTCGTGCGCGCCGGCCGCCACCTGCGGGCGTTCGGTCTCCGGGCCGAGCTTCGCGCTCAGGTCCTCGGTGGTGATGTTGCCGTCCAGCTTGCGGTACAGGGTGTAGACCACGACGCTGCCAGCGACCAGGCTCAGGGCCACGGTGACGGTGACGCCGATGAGGATGCGCTTGTACACCCGGCGGCGCCGGTCGCGCCGGGTCCGCCGGTCGGCCGCCTTGCCGCCGTCGGCGGCCATCGCGGCCACGGCGGCGGTGAGCGGGTCGCCGTCGGCCGGGGGAGGGGTGGTGGTCGGGGCGGTGGAGGGCCCCGCCGCGCCGGTTTCGGCCGGGGTCGCGTCGTCGCCGTCCTCGGCCGTGGTGTCGCCCGGAGCGCCTACCGCGTCGGGGGCTGCCCCGGCCGCCGTGCCGTCGCCCGGTTCGGCCGCCGAACCCCCGCCCGATTCGCCCGAGTTGCCCGCAGGGTCGTCGCCCGGTTCGTCCGGTTCGCCCGCCGTGCTTTCGCCGACCTCGGCCGGCTCGCCAGCCTGTGCGGCATGGGCGGTGACGGCGGCGTCCTCCGCGCCCGGTGTGGGTACAGGGCCGGCCGCTGCCGATTCCTCGCCCACCGGTTCGGCCGTGTCGGGCCCGGGCGCCGCACCCGAAGTCGGCGTCGCGGGCCCCGCGTCCGCGCCCGAGGCGTCGGCTCCCGAGGTGTCCGGGCCCACCGCCTCCGGGCCCGCCGCCTCCGCGTCCCGCGCGTTGCCGGCTTCCGCGTCCCCCACCGGCCCGTTCGGGGGCGGAGTCGTGGATATGTCCGGTTCGGTCGGGGTCGCGGGCGCCGTTTCCGGGCTCGCGTCCCGACCGGATCCGGCCTGCTTGCCGGCCCGTTCGCTGTCACTCACGTCGTGTCTGCTTCTTTCCCCAAGGCGCCCAACGCTCATCAAGCGACGAACCGCGCGTGGGGCGGCCGTTGCATTGATAGACGTGGCGCCGGTTCTTCGAGTTGCGTGCACCCTTGTGCGTGTGACACAGGTCACGCCGAACCGTCGCAACACCACGTGTCGACCCGGCCCGCACGGCTGCCGGCACGTTATCGTGCGCGACTCCCGGGGCCGGCCCCAGGTGGGTGCCGGCCTGCGGCCGTGCCGACGCGCGATCAGTTCGCCTTGCAGATGTCCTGGTCCCCGTCGCGGGTGTCGGCCTTCACCGGCGGCCTCACCGGCTCGACCGGAACCGCGCCGGCCCCGGGCGCGGCCGACGCCGGCGCCGCGCCCGGACCGCCGGGTGCTCGCGCGGGCGCACCGGCCGGGACCGCTCCACCCGCCGGCGCGACCGGCGCCGGCGCCGGTTCCGCGCCCGGCTTGCGCCGACCGTCCAACGGCTCGTCGTGGTTGATCGCGTCGAACAACCGCCGCGCGTCGGGCTGGATCAGCGCGACCCGGTTGTTGTCGTCCGGCGGGTTGTACACCGGGAGGTGCGCGAAGGTGATGTTCCTCGTCTCCAGGTCGCGCATCCCGCGCGCGAGATCGACCAGCGCGGAGACCGAGTCCAGGCCCTCGTCCGCCCGGATCGACCTGGTCAGCGCGTCGGCGAGGGCGAACAGCCGGGTCGGGCTGGTCAGCGTGTCGCCGCTGCGGATCTGTTTGGCGAGCGAGGCCACGAACGCCTGCTGCCGCTTGATCCGACCCAGGTCGCTGCCGTCGCCGCCGAGCCCGATGTCGTGGCGCAGCCGTACGTAGTCCAGCGCCTCCCGGCCGTGCACCTTGCGCCGGCCGGCCGACAACGAGATGTTGCCCTCGTGGTCCTGCACGGTCCCGGGCAGGCAGATCTCCACCCCGCCGACCGCGTCGACCATGCCCTTGAAGCCGGAGAAGTCCACGATGATGTGGTGGTCCACGCGCATCGCGGTGACCTTCTCGACGGTGTTGCGCGTACAGGCCGCGCCGCCGAGTTCGAACGCCGAATTGAACATCGCCCCGCGCTGTTCGACCGAGCGTGCCCCGTCCCTGGTCACACACGAGGGCACGGTCACCAGCAGGTCGCGCGGGATGCTCACGACCACCGCGTGTTCGCGGTCGGACGTCAGGTGCACCAGGAGCGTGGTGTCCGAGCGCTCGCCGATGTCGCCCCCGCCGCCGAGCGCGCGGTTCTCGCCGGCCCGCGAGTCCGAGCCGATGATCAGCAGATTCATCGGCTTGCCCCTGCCGTTGCCGCCCACGTCGGGACGGTCGGCGTTGAGCTTGCCGTCGACCGGGTCGGTCTTGATGTTGCCGTCGAGCCGCTGGTACGCGACGTAGGCGGCCGATACGCCGGTCAGCAGGATCAGCGTGATGCCCACCCCGATCGGCAGGAACACCCGGCGCCGCCGGTTGCGCCTGCGGCGCGCGCGCCGGGTGGCGGCCCGCCCGGCGGCGGCGTCGACCGGGGTGGACTCGTACGCCGGGCACGCCGCCGGTTCGGGCTTGTCGGGTTCGGGCGCGCGTTCGGACCGGTACAGGTGATCCCACACGTCCATGAACCCCACGCCTCCCCGCCTGCTGAGGGACCGCCGGGCACGGCACTACGGGCGGTCGGGGCCACGAAAGCGCAGCCCGACCCGTCTTGTCATGGACTAGTCGGCGGAACGGGTGACGGCGCGCGTGACACGCTCCGCCTCGATTCGCCGCTCCAGCAGGGATTCGTCCAGGTGACGGCATAGGACGACGGGTACGGACGCGGCCAGGGGCGCGAGCAGGCCCGCCCGCAATCCACCCGTTCGGGCGAAGCTCGAAGAGGTGAGCAACCGGTCGCCGGGGCCGAGGTTCCACTCCCGCGCGGTCGCCTCGCCCACCGCGGCCAGGTCGCCGGCGGTGTGCTCGCGGCCGGCCTCGATCAGCGCCGGCGCGTCGGCGCGCGCCGAGCCGTCGGGCACGAACCGGTCGCCGTGCCCGGCCACTTCCGCCGCGTAGTCCAGGAAGCCGGTCGGCGGCTCGGGAAAGCGCCCGCCCATCGGCCGCAGCGCCAAGGCGACCCGCTCACCGGGGCAGGTCGCCGCCCGGTCGAGCGTGTCGGGGCCGGACACCACCACGTCGGCGTCGGCGGGATCGCCGTCGAAGGTCACCGCCAGGCCGAGCGACCACGCGGCGAGCAACCACACCTGGGTCTGCCAGTGCGCCGGCAGCAGCAGCGACACCCGGGCGCCGGGCTCGACCGCGAGGTCGTCGCGCAGCAGATTCGCGGTCTTGGCGACCCAGTTGTCGAACGTCGCGACGGAGAGCTCGACCCGCTCGCCGGTGGCGTCGTCGTAGAAGGTGGTGAAGGGCCGCGCGGAGTCGGCGGCGAGCGCGGAGCGCAACTGATCGACCGGAGTGCTGGGCATGCGCCCAGCCTATCGAGCGCATGAATTCGTACGACAAATGGGTGTAATTGCTGCATTTGGTACAAGCGTTGTGGTGGGACCGGGCACCCGAACGACTCCACCGCCCACGATGGAGGGGCCCGCCCGTGTTCACCAGAATCGTGCTGTCGATCGTCGCCCTCGCCGTGCCCACCGTGCTCGCCGGACCTCCCGCGCAGGCCGACGCGGAACCGAGCACCCCCGGTACCACGATCACCCTCCCGCTGGCCGGGGTCGAACAGGAGTCCGACGCCGCCGCGCCCCGCGAGGGCCGCACCGGGGTACTGACCGCCGAACGCGACACCGCGGCCTTCTCGTTGCTCGGCGTCACCTGGGCCGACCCCGACCCGGCCGCGGGCGCGCGGGTGGTCGTCCACGTACGCACCCGCACCGGCGGGGTGTGGAGTCCCTGGCGCGCGCTGCACCCGAGCGGCGACGGGAGCGGACCGGCCGAGGGCCGTGTCCGCGGCGGCACCGAGCCGTTCTGGGCCGGTCGTTCCGACGGTGTCCGGATCCGCGTGGGCGTGCTCGCCGGAGCGCTGCCGACGGACCTGCGGGCCGAACTCGTCGACCCCGGCGAGTCGATCGTCGACCGCATGCCGCCGCGCCGGACCCGGCCGAACCGGGTCGACGGCCGGGTCAAGGGCCGCGCCGAGCGGCCCGCGATCGTGGCCCGTCGCGACTGGGGCGCGGACGAGTCGTTGCGGGACGCGAAGTTCAAGTACACCGGCACCGTGCGCGCCGCGTTCGTGCACCACACCGCCGATGGCAACGACTTCCCGTGCGGCGACTCGCCCAAGGTGCTCCGCTCGATCTACCGCTACCACGTGCTGACCAACGGCTGGGCCGACGTGGGCTACAACTTCCTGGTCGACCAGTGCGGCACGGTCTTCGAGGGCCGCGCAGGCGGGGTGGACAAGCCGGTGCTCGGCGCGCATACGCTCGGCTTCAACACGGACAGCATGGGCGTGGCCGCGATGGGCACCTACACCAGCGCCGAGCCGCCCGGGCCGATGCTGGTCGCGCTGTCCGCCCTGATCGCCTGGAAGCTCGGCCTGGACGACCGCGACCCGGCCGGCCGGGTCACGCTGACCTCCTCCGACAGCGGCAGCCGTTACCCGAAGGGCTCGACCCACTCCTTCGACGTGATCTCCGGCCACCGGGACGCGTTCAACACCGAGTGCCCCGGCCAGGCGCTCTACGAGCAACTGCCCGCGATCCGCAAGGACGTATCCGTGCGGCTGGGCTGACCGCGGCGGGCGGGCTACCGTACGCCCTTGTCCACGATCTCCCGCAGGCGCTCCACCAGCGGCTCGACCACCGCCTCGGGGACGAACCGCTCCCGCGCCAACGCGACCGCCGCCGCGCGCAGTCGCGCCACCTCCGGCGGATGCTGGGCCAGCCGGCGCAACGCGTCGGCCAGCGCGTCGGAGTCGCCCGCCGGGACGAACAACCCGGCCGCGCCGAGCAGTCGGCGCTGCGGCGCGGTGTCCGAGGTGAGCACCGCGCACCCCGCCGCGGCGCCCTGGAAGACCTTGTTCGGCACCAGCCGCAACGCCTTGGCGCCGGTGCCGAACACCCCCAGGCACACGTCGTGCGCGGCGACCAGGCGCGGCAGTTCGGCCTCGGGTACCCAGGTCCGCCAGGTCACCCGGGGCGCGTTCGGCCCGACCAGGTCCTTCGTACGCTGGGCCTGGAGGCCGCGGCCGATCATGGTCACGGCGATCGGATAGCCGTCCAGTCGACTGAGCGCCGCGCCGATCACCGGTGCGCCCTGCACCGGCGAGTAGAGCCCGACCGAGATCACCCGCAGGTCCTCGCCCGGCCGAAAGCCCGGCTCGAAGTCGGCCGCGGGCTCCGATAGCGGGTCGGGTCGCGGCGCGGCCGACGCGTCGTCGAGCGGACCCGGGGACACCTTCGGGCCCGCCCGCCCCGCGTCGAACCACACCGGCGCCGCCCCGATCGGCACCACCACGGCCCGATCCCGCTGCGCCGGCGCGAGCACCCGGCGGTGCTCCTCGGTGTCCACCAGGACCAGTCGCGCCGCGGCGATCGCCGCCTGCTCGATCCGGTCCACCTTGCGCAGTTCGGCCTGGGCGGCGTGGCCCAGCCGATCGGCCACGTCGTCCACGCTCTCCAGGTGGTCCAGCACCAGCGGCACCCCGGGGAACAACCGCCGCGCGATCTGGATGTCGAGCCGCCCCTGATAGCCGACGATCACCACGTCGGGACGCGGCGCGCGCCGAGCCTTGGCCACCAGCTCCGCGATGCACCGCGCGTGCCGTATTCGCTGGCGGGGGATCCCGGGGTGCACCGACGGCGGCGGGACCATCGGGCCCGCGTCCATGTGGCCGAGCGGAACGTTGCAGGTCACCACCTCGATGCCGTGCCCCCGCAAGCCCTCGACGAGGATTCCCACCCGGGGGTGGACGGTCGTGTCATAGGTGCCGAACGCCATCACCCGCATAGCTGAAGTCTGCTCTGCGCACATCGGCACAAAACCGGGAAGGTACCGTGGCGGTCCGAACCCGGACCCCGAGGAGAGCCCGTTGCACCCCAGTGCCCACCGGCGCGTGTGGCGTCCCGGGTTCGCCCTCGATCTCCGGCTCACCCTCGGCCAACTGCGCCGAGGACACAGCGATCCGACGTACCACGCGGGCGCCGACGGCTCGGTATGGCGCACCTCACGCACCCCCGAAGGGCCGTGCACACTGCGGGTGATCGACCGACCCGCGACCGGCGAGATCGAGGCGAGCGCGTGGGGGCCGGGCGCCGAGTGGCAACTGCACGCGCTGCCGGCACTGCTCGGCGCCGACGACGACCCGGCCGCGCTCGTCGCCCGCCACCCGATCGTGCGCGACGCGCAACGCCGGTACACCGGCCTGCGGATGCCGCGCAGCGCGCTGGTCCTCGCCGCCCTGGTGCCCTCGATCCTGGAGCAGAAGGTCACCACGATCGAGGCGCGCCGGGCCTTTCGGTTGCTGCTCGGCAAGTACGGCGAGGTCCCGCCCGGCCCGGCGCCGGCGGGCCTGCGGGTGATCCCCGACGCGCGTACCTGGGCGCTGATCCCCTCCTGGGACTGGGCCCGCGCCGGAGTGGACGGACGCCGCTCGCGCACCGTGATCGAGGTGACCCGGGTGGCGGGCCGCCTGGAGGCGACCACCGAGGTGTCGCACCCCGAGGCGGCCCGGCTGATGCGCCTGGTGCCCGGGATCGGGGTGTGGACCGCGGCCGAGACCATGCAGCGCTCGCACGGCGACCCCGACGCGCTGTCCGTGGGCGACCTGCACCTGCCCAAGACCATCGGCTTCGCGCTCGCCGGGCACGCCGTGGACGACGCCGGAATGCTCGAACTCCTCGCCTGCTACGGGGGAAACCGGCATCGGGCCGCGCTGCTGATCCGCATGTCGGGGGTCAAGGTCCCGCGTCGCGCGCCCCGCTATGCCCCGCGCCCGCACTTCACCGGCAGGACCCTGTGAACGGCCGGCCCTCGGCGGGCGCCACGTTTGTCCTCGGAGGCCTCGGGCAGCCGTTCGGGTGAAGGACCCGGCTGCGCAGCACGGCAGCTCGGAACCGACACCGAGAACGAGGAGGAAGTGCTCGTGACGACCGTCCAGCACTCGATCGACGTGGACGTGCCGGTCCGCACCGCCTACAACCAGTGGACCCAGTTCCGGGAGTTCCCGCGGTTCATGAGCGGGGTCGAACGGATCGACCAGATCAACGCGACACACACCCACTGGGTGACCAAAATCGCCGGAGTGACCCGGGAGTTCGACGCCGAGATCACCGAGCAGCGGCCCGACGAGCGGGTCGCGTGGAAGACCGTGGACGGCCCGCACCAGGCGGGTGTGGTCACCTTCCATCGGCTCGACGACGTACACACCCGCGTGATGTTCCAGATGGAATTCGACCCCGACGGCCTCGTGGAGACGGTCGGCGACAAGCTCGGCTTCGTGCGCGGCCGGACCAAGGGCGACCTGGAACATTTCAAGACGTTCGTGGAGGAGCGGGGTCAAGAGACCGGCGGCTGGCGCGGTGAGGTCGAGCCGCCCGGCAGCCACGGGTCGGCCGACCTGCCGCAGACGCCGCCTCCGCCCTATCCCGGCCCGGGCATGGCGCCCACTCCCGGGCGGACCGGAGCCCCGGGCGGCGGGCACATTCCGCCGCCGCGCCCGCAGGCTCCGCCGACCGCCGGTGGCGGGACGCAGGGCTACTGATCAGGCGTGAAGCCCCCGGACATCGGCCGGACACCGCCCTCGACCCGACGTCTGCGGCGGTGTGGGCCCGCCGATTCCGGGCCGGCAGCGCCGAGCGGTGACGCACCGCGGTGAACCATGACGAAAGGGTGGGCCCGTCGCGAGCCCACCCCTTCGTCACGTCCGGGCGTTGTGGCTAGGCCCTTGTCCGCGCCGCGCTCAGCGCACCACGATCACGTCGTCCACCGTGCGGGCCGGACGCTCCCGGGGCGGCTCGGCCGGCCGGCCCACCGCGACGGCGCCCATCGGGTCCCAGTCGGCGGGCAGCGCGAGCGTGGCGCGCACCACGTCCGGACAGAACATCGTCGAGGACACCCATGCGGAGCCCAGGCCCTCGGCGGTCAGCGCGATCAACAGATTCTGTACGGCGGCGCCCGCCGCGACGGTGAACATCTCCCGCTCGGCCCGCGAGCGCACCGGGTCGGGGTAGGCGTGCGCGCCGTCGGTGACCAGGCACGGCACCACCAGGTACGGCGCGTTGCGCAACACGTCGCCGCGCCCGACGCGCCGGGCGATCCGTTCCTCGTCCAGGCCGTCGGCGCGCAGATCCGCCACCCACCGGGAGCGCATCGCGTCGAGCAGGGTGGTCCGGGCCGGCGCGCTCTCCAGGAGCACGAAGCGCCACGGCACCGTGTGATGCGGCGCGGGCGCGGTGATCGCGGCGGCCACCGCGCGGCGCACCGCCTCCGGATCCACCGGATCGTCGGTGAAGGCGCGCACGGTACGTCGGGCGGTGATCGCGGTGCGGGCCCCCTCGGCGACCGCCTCGGCGGTACCGAGTCGGAACATGTCGTCCTCGGCGCCGCGCACCAGCGGGCGCACCCCGGCCCCGTCGGCCTCGGTGACCAGGTGCGCGAGGCCGCGCACCACCGCCACCGGGACGGCGCCGGCCTTGCCCTTGACCAGTTCGGCGGCGGCAGCGAGTTCGTCGACCACGGCGGTGATCGTCACCGCCAGCTCGTTGCCGTGCGTGTCGATCCGGCCCCGGTGGTCGTCGACCGCGGCCAGCCCGGCGACGCCGATCGCGACGTCGGTGACCCCGTTGCGCCACGGCCGGCCGAAGGTGTCCGACACCACGACGCCCACCCGCACGCCGACCCGCTCGGCAAGGGCGGCCCGCAACCGTCGGGCGGAGGCGTCCGAATCCTCGGGCAGCAACAACAGCGTGCCCGGCTCGGTGTTGGAGGCGTCCACGCCGGCCGCCGCCATCACGAAGCCGTGCCGGGTCTGCACGATCCGGGTCTGCCCCTTGCGGGCGACCAGGCGGACCGCCTCGGCGTCGATCACCTTCTCCCGATCGACCCCACGCAGCAGTCGCCCCTCGGCTTTGCTGAGGATCTTCGAGGTGACCACGAGCACGTCGCCGTCGCGCAGTCCGGGACCGTCGGGGCCGGTCGCCGCGTCCGCGATCAGCGCGGCCAGGTCGGCGCCTTCGCCGATCTCCGGCAGCCCGGACACGCCCAGGATCGAGTAGCCGCTCGGCGGGGCGCCCATCACCGCACCTCGTCCGCGAGCGCGAGCGCGGCCCGGGCCATCTCGGCGGTGGCCTCGACATCGCTCATCAACAGCGGGATGGCCCGGCACGGGATGCCGGCGGCCTCCACGCTCAGCACGGCCGCCGCGTCGGCGGTGTCCACGAGCCAGCCGTCGAGCAGACCGGGGCCGTAGTGCTGTGCGACCGCCGCCGCGCTCGTCTCCACGCCGACGGCCTCCAGGACCCGGTCGGCCATCCCGCGCACCGGGGCGCCCCCGATGATCGGCGACAGGCCGATCACCGGCGCCTCGGCGGCCACCAGCGCCTCCCGGATGCCGGGCACACCCAGGATGGTGCCGATGCTGACCACCGGATTCGACGGCGGGAACAGGATCAGGTCGGCCTCGGCGATCGCCTCCAACACGCCGGGCGCGGGCTTGGCGGTCTCGATCCCGACCGGCACGATCGCGTGCGCCGTCGGCGCGGCCCGCAGCCGCACCCAATACTCCTGGAAATGCACCGCCTTGCGGGTGCCGGGCTTGTCCGGATCATCGATCACCACGTGCGTCTCGACGCGGTCGTCGCTCATCGGGATCAGCCGCACCCCCGGCTGCCACCGCGCGCACAGCGCCTCGGTGACGGCCGACAGCGGATACCCGGCGCCGAGCATCTGGGTCCGCACGATGTGGGTCGCGTAGTCCCGGTCGCCGAGCCCGAACCAGGTCGGTTCGACCCCGTAGGCGGCCATCTCCTCGCGAATACTCCACGACTCGTCCCGACGCCCCCAGCCCTGCTCCTCGTTGATGCCGTCGCCGAGCGTGTACATGACGGTGTCGAGGTCCGGGCACACCTTCAGCCCGAACAGGTGGATGTCGTCCCCGGTATTGCCGACGACGGTGATCTCCGCTTCCGGAACGGCCGCCTTGAGCCCCCGAAGAAACCGAGCCCCGCCGATACCGCCGGCCAGTACAACGATGCGCATGAAACCAGTCTCGCAGCACCCGACACCCGAGCGCCGGGGTGGGCGAACCCGACGCGCCGGCACGGCAGGTCTTACGAACGGGTGACATCGGGGCGTGTGGGGGGATTCGGGGGCGCGGAGCGACTTAGTTTGGGCGGTATGAGGATCCTTGTCACCGGCGGAGCCGGGTTCATCGGGTCGCATGTCGTGGAGTGCCTGGTCGAGGCCGGGCACGAGGTGCGGGTCTTCGATCTGGTGTCCGTCCACGGTGTGGACCGCGTGGTCGGGGACGTGCGCGACGCGGACGCGGTGGCGCGGGCGCTGGTCGGTGTGGACGCGGTGTGTCATCAGGCGGCCAAGGTCGGGCTCGGGCTGGATCTGGGGGACGCGCCCGACTACGTGGGCTGCAACGACCTTGGCACCGCGGTGTTGTTGGCCGCCATGGGGCGCGCCGGTATCGGGCGTCTGGTGCTGGCCAGTTCGATGGTGGTCTACGGGGAGGGCATGGGGCGGTGCGCCGAGCACGGTGACGTGGTGCCCGGCGCACGGCCGATCGAGGCGTTGGAGGCGGGGCGCTTCGAGCCGCCGTGTCCGGTGTGCGGGATGGAGGTGACGCCGGGACGGATCTCCGAGGAGGCGGCGCCCGACCCGCGCAACGTCTACGCCGCGACCAAGCTGGCCCAAGAGCACCTGGCCGGCGCGTGGGCCCGGAGCACCGGCGGGGTGGCCACCGCCCTGCGCTATCACAACGTCTACGGCCCGAGGATGCCGCTGGACACCCCGTACGCGGGCGTGGCCGCGATCTTCCGCTCGATGCTGCGCGCGGGGTTGCCGCCTCGGGTGTACGAAGACGGCGGCCAGCGGCGCGACTTCGTGCACGTACGGGACGTGGCCACGGCCAACCTGGCCGCCTTCGAGCGGTCGGCGCCCGGTCTGCGGGCGTACAACGTGGCCACCGGCGTGCCGCGCACGGTGGGCGAGATGGCCCTGGCCCTGGCGGCCGCGCACGCGGGTCCGACGCCGATCACCACCGCGGAGTATCGACTGGGCGACGTACGCCACATCACCGCCTCCGCGGCTCGACTGGAGGCCGAACTCGGCTGGCGCGCCGAGATCGAATTCGCGGACGGCATGGCCCAATTCGCCCATGTGTGAGCGACCCACCGGCCGGGGCGCGGAGCACCGCCGCCCTCACCCCGCCGGCAGGCGCACCTCGAAGCGGCAGCCCGTGCCCGTGTTGGCGACCGCGACCCGGCCCGCGTGGGCTTCGACGATGCCGCGGACGATGGCCAGGCCCAGACCCGCGCCGCCGGCCGGGGACGGGGTGCGGGCGTGGGTGCCGCGCCAGCCCGTGTCGAACACACGCGGCAGGTCCTCCTCCGGGATGCCGCCGCACGCGTCGGTGACCGAGACCACCACCTCGCCGGCGGCCGTGCGCACGCCGACCGCCACCGTGCCGTCCGACGGGGTGTGCCGGATCGCGTTGACCAGAAGGTTCGTCAAAGCCCTGGACATCTCCCGGCCGTCCACCCGCACCGGCACCGCGGCCATGTCCTCGCCCGCCACCCGGACCGCGCGGGACCGGGCCAACTCCTCGGTGCCCGCCATCGCGTCCGCCACCAGGTCGTAGAGCGAGACCCGGGCCGGGGACAACTTCAGCGCGCCCGCCTGGATCCGGGACAGCTCGAACAGGTCGTCCACCATGCCGCTGAGCCGATCCACCTCGGTGCGGATCCGCCGGTGATAGCGCGCCGGGTCCTCCGGCAGGCCGTCCTCCAGCGCCTCCGCCATCGCCCGCAGGCCCGCCAGCGGGGTGCGCAGATCGTGCGAGATCCACGCGATCAACTCGCGGCGCGCGTGCTCGACCGCGCGCTCGCGGGCGCGCGACTCGGCCAGCTGTACCCCGGCGCGCTCCAACTCGCGGCCCAGCTCGGCCAGTTCGGCCACCGCCGAGACCTGCCGCGGCGGCGCGGGCGGGGGCGGCCCGCCGCCGAGCGCCCGAGCGGTCCCGCGCAGCGCCCGTACGTCGGCCACCACCGGGCGGCCCAGCACCATCGCCACGCCGATCGCCAGCACCGCCGACACCGCGCAGACCACCATCACCACGGTCAGGTCGTGCGAGGACAACAACATCGCCTGCGAGACGCCGACGGTGCCCGCTGCCATGCCGGCTATCGTCACCACCGACATCGCGGCGAGCGCGATCGACAACGAGCGGTTGCGCAACCCCCGCAGGCCGAGCAGCCCGATCAGCGTGACGCCCAGGCCGCTGCCCGCCGCGATCAGGCAGATCAGGGCGAAATCCCTCACCGGCACCCGGGTTCGACCTCCAAGCGGTATCCCACGCCCCACACGGTCACCAGGAGCCGGGGCGCGGCAGGGTCGTCCTCGATCTTCTCCCGCAGGCGCCGTACGTGCACGGTCACCGTGGACTGGTCGCCGAACTCCCACCCCCACACCCGGCGCATCAACTCCTCCCGGGTGAAGGCCCGGCCCGGCGCCGCCAGGAAGAAGCAGAGCAGGTCGAACTCGCGTGCGGTGAGCGAGAGTTCGCGGCCGGCGCGGAACACCCGGTGGGCGCGCACGTCCACCTCGACGTCGGCGTGTCGAAGCACCGACGGCACCGCCGCCGCGACCGGCCCCGCGACGCGGCGCAGCACCGACCGCACCCGCAGGACCAACTCGCGCGGGCTGAACGGCTTGGTGACGTAGTCGTCCGCGCCGACCTCCAGACCCAGCACCCGATCGCCCTCGTCGCCCAGCGCGGTCAGCATCACCACCGGGATCGGACCGCGCTCGCGCAGCCGCCGGCATACGTCGAGGCCGTCCATGCCCGGCAACATCAGGTCGAGCACCACCAGGTCCGGCGGGTCGGCGGCGGCCAGGTCGAGGGCGGACGGTCCGTCGGCGGCGTGCGCGGTGTGGAACCCCGCGCGTTCGAGATAGCCGACGACGACCTCGGCCACGGTCGGGTCGTCGTCGACGACGAGCACCTTCATGCCGGCGAGTGTAGGTGCGCGAAGGTGGACGATTCCGGCGCGGGTCGGATCCGTAAGCGGCCCGTAACCCACACGGCCGTATCGACGCGACGTCAGTACTTCGTAAGCACGTCATGCCTGGGTACGAGGCGCACGCATACCTAGCGTGAGCCGCATGGACGCCTCTTCAGCACATGCCGTGGAGCAATCCGCGGCCCCTTTCGCGGCGCGATCCGCCGAGCCGGCCGCCACGCACTCCGCGGCCCGTTCCACATCCCACTCCACAGCGCCATCCACGATGCACTCGGCGGCGCCCTTTGCCGCCCACGCCGTGGACGTGGTGTTGCCCTGTCTCGACGAGGCCCGCGCGCTGCCCTGGGTGCTCGCGCGGATGCCGGCCGGATATCGCCCCCTCGTGGTGGACAACGGCTCGCGCGACGGCTCGGCCGACCTGGCCCGCTCGCTGGGCGCCGAGGTGGTGGTCGAGCAGCGGCGCGGCTTCGGCGCCGCCTGCCACGCGGGGCTGCTCGCCGCGACCGCGCCGATCGTCTGCTTCTGCGACTGCGACGCGTCCCTCGACCCCGCCCAACTGCCCGAGGTCGTGGACCCCGTACGCGCCGGCGACGCGGACCTGGTGCTCGGCCGCCGCCGCCCGCAGAGCCTCGGCGCCTGGCCGATCCACGCCCGCCTCGCCAACGCGGTGCTCGCCCGCCGACTGCGCGGCCGCACCGGCGCCCGCCTGCACGACCTGGGACCGATGCGCGCCGCCCGGCGCGCCGACCTGCTCGCCCTCGACGTCCGCGACCGGCGCTCCGGCTACCCGCTGGAGACGGTGGTCCGCGCCGCCGACGCCCGCTGGCGGATCGCCGAGGTCGACGTGCTCTACCACCCGCGCACGGGCCGCTCCAAGGTCACCGGCACGGTACGCGGCACGGTCACGGCCGTGCGCGACATGAGCGCGGTGCTGGTCCGCCCCGGGCGGCCCGCATGACCACGCTGCTCGTGATCGCCAAGGCCCCCGTCCCGGGCCGGGTCAAGACCCGGCTGACCCCGCCGCTGACCCCCGACCAGGCCGCCGCGGTGGCCGAGGCCGCGCTCGCCGACACGCTCGCGGCGGTGCTGGCCACGCCCGCCCGCCGCCGCGTCCTGGTGCTCGCGGGCGCGCCGGGACCGTGGTTGCCGCCCGGCTTCGAGGTGCGCCCGCAGCACGGCGGCGGCCTCGACCTGCGCCTCGCCGCCGCGTTCGCCGGCTGTACCGGGCCGACCCTGCTGGTCGGCATGGACACCCCGCAGATCACCCCCGACCTGCTGGGCGTGGACTGGTCGGCCGCCGACGCGTGGTTCGGCCCGGCCACAGACGGCGGATTCTGGGCCATCGGCATGCGCCGGCCGGATCCCTCGGTCTTCCCCGGCGTGCCGATGTCGGTGCCCGAGACCGGCGCGGTACAGCGCGCCCGACTGCTCGCCGCCGGCCTGACCGTGCGCGACCTGCCCACCCTGACCGACATCGACACGGCCGACGACCTGGCCGCCGTCACCCGCGACATCCCCGGCACACACTGCGCCGGCGTGGCCCGCGCGCTGCTCGGCGACGGGGTGTACGCATGACCCTGGTCCACGAACCGACGCCCGGGACGAACGCCGCGACCGATCCGTACGCGGCCGCCGCCGATCCCTACGCGGTCGCGCTCCGCGAGGGCGGCGCGCTCTACCTGCGCCGGCACGGCGGTCGGCGGCAACGCCTCGAACTGGCCCGCTGGTGCGCCGAGCCGGACGCCGCCGACGACACCCTGTTGACCCGCTGTACCGGCCCCACCCTCGACGTCGGCTGCGGCCCGGGCCGGCTGGCCGCCGCGCTGACCCGGCGCGGGGTGGCCGCGCTCGGCGTGGACCCGGTACCGGCCGCGGTGGCCCGCAGCCGAGCCGCCGGCGCGAGTGCGCTGTGCCGCTCGGTGTTCGAGCCGCTGCCGGGGGAGGGCCGCTGGGCGGTCGCGCTGCTCGCCGACGGCAACATCGGCATCGGCGGCGACCCGGCCCGGCTGCTCGACCGTATGCACACCCTGCTGGCCCCGGGCGGCCTGCTCCTGGTCGAGACCGACCCCCAGGACGTCCACGAACGTTTCGCGGCCCGGGTCGAGAACGCGGGCGGCGGCCACGGCGGCGCCTTCCGCTGGGCCAGGATCGGCACCCCCTCCCTCCGCCGCCTCGCCCCCGCCCACGCGTTCACCCCGACCGAGACCTGGACCCACACGAACCGCGCGTTCGCCGCCCTGCGCCGGCACTGATCCGGGGCCGGGCCCGCCCGCGCGCCGCCGAGCCGCACCCGCCCCCGCTCAGCCGCGCCCCCGCCCCCGCGCGTACCGCCACCCCACCACCAGCGCCGTCCCCGCCACCACCACGCCCCACACGATCGCCAGCCCGTCCGCGTAGTCCAGCGGCAACACCGACGGATTCTGCGTGGGCAGCGGCCGCAACAGCGCCGGCAGCGCGATCAGCGTGCCCGCCACGCCCACCGCGAGCCCGCCGAGCACCGTCCGGCGCACCCACGCGGGTGGCCCCGGCCGCATCCGCA
Source organism: Embleya sp. NPDC056575 (assembly GCF_042793325.1). Lineage (NCBI taxonomy): Bacteria > Bacillati > Actinomycetota > Actinomycetes > Kitasatosporales > Streptomycetaceae > Embleya > Embleya sp. NPDC056575. The sequence continues at coordinate 18,521 of NZ_JBHTVA010000061.1, read as the reverse complement.
TCACCAGCGCGCCGACCACGAAGACCACCACCGCGAACACCGCGTCGTGCAGCAGCAATCCACCGACCAGCCACTTCGCCAGACCCACCCGATCGCGCAGGAACGGGTCGTCGCGGACCCCGACCACACCCCACCCGATCCCGGCCAGGCCCACCGCCCCGAGCACGAGGCGAACGATCGTGACCGCCCGCCCCGTACGCGGCGCGACCGGCGGCGGCTCGAACGCCGTACTCATCGCACCACCTCCATCCTGGCGACCCACTTCGTCTGCAACACACCCGGCCGGTTCGGTGCGATGATCCGCGCGGGATACCCGTGATCCTCGGCCAGCGGAGCGCCGTTGAGCATCAGCGCCAGCAGGGTCAGCGGATCGTCGGTCCACTCGCCCGGCATGTCCATCACCGAGTACGGACTGAACCGCTCGTGCGAGAACACCCGCAGCCGATCCCCCGGAGCCGCGCCCGCCCGCTCCAGCAGATCCCGGATCCGCACCCCCGACCAGTGCGCCGACGCGCTCCAGCCCTCGACACACGTGATCGGCAACACGGACCGACTCTGCGGCATCGCCAACAACTCCGCCCGGGACAGCGCGAACGGCCGCGGCCCGGCCACCTCCAGCCGCCACCCGGGATCACGCACCGCCGCGAACACGCCCGCCGCGGCCGCCGTCCGGTTCACCGGCAGCCCCTGCGGGCCCAGGTCCGCCCGCCGCGGCGCCAGCACCGACACCCGCCCCAGCGGCGTCACGGTCTGCCCCACCGTGGCCAGCGTGACCACACCCACCCCCGCGCCGAGCACGGTCAACAACCCGCGCCGCGACGGCCCCTGCGGATCCGCCGGCGCCCCGCGCGGCCGGCGCCAATGCGCCACGATCAGCGGCAACTTCACCGCCACGTGCAGCGTGATCGCACCCGCCGCCACCCACGCGATCCAGTAGTGCGCCGGCACGAACGGGAACGGCCACGGATACCACTGGACGACGTTCAACAACCCGGTGCCCAGCTCGAAGATCGCCGCCATCATCAACACCGCGACGGACAACCGCTCCAGGGCGTGCAGCACCGACCGCGCCGGCGGCCAGGCGAACAGATGCGGATACACCACCCACAACTTCACCAGGAGCAACGGCACCGCGGCGATCCCGGTCGCCACGTGCAGCCCCTGGGTGACCCGATACCCCCACACCGGTCGCGCGGGCAACGCGAGCCAGTGCGGCTGATGTTGCAGCACATGGCTGAACACCCCGGTCAGGAAGCAGACCAGGAAGGCCGGACCGAGCAACCGGCCCACCACCACGGCCGTGCGCGGATCGTGCAGCGTGTCACGGAAGGCCCCGGCCCGGAACGGACCCCGCCGCAACACGGCGGGCGGCTCCGGCAGGCGGATGTCGAGCTTCATGGGACCAGCCAACGCGCAAAACCCGCCGCCGGCCCCCATTGACCGCCTTACGGAGTGCTGACGGTCGGCCCGGGATGCCCCGAAAACGGCCCGCCCGCCGACAGACTCGCCGCATGCCACCGAGCCCGCCGCCCACGACCACGGGCGAGACCACGCCCACGCGCACACCCGCCACTCCCGGCCCCGCGACCACGATCGCCGCCGCCGGCACCGGGCTCGCCCTCGCGGCCGCCGTCGGCTGTGCGGTGTACGGGCCGTGGACACACCCCGGCAACATCGGCGTGTTCGTGGTCTACGGCGTCGCCTGGACGCTGTTCGCCCTCGGCGCCCACCTCGTGCGCCGGCTTCCCGTGCGCCGCGCGGTGCCGCTGATCCTGCTCGGCGCGGTGGCGCTGCCCTTCCTCGCGACCGGCGCCGAACCGCGCACCAGCGACGACGCCTACCGCTACGCCTTCGACGGCCGGGTCCAGGCGGCGGGCCACTCGCCCTACCCGCACACCCCCGCCGACCCCGAGGTGGCCCGCTACCGCGACGACTGGCTGTTCCCGAAGGGCGAGTGCTCCGGGTGGTTCCGGCACCCGCTGCCGGACGGCGGCTGCACCCGGATCAACCGACCCGAGGTGCACACCATCTACCCACCCGTGGCCGAGGCCTACTACCTGCTCGTGCACCTGGCCACCCCGCCCGGCGGGCACGAACCGGTCCAGGCCGCCGCCGCGTCGCTCGCCGTCGCGGTCACCGTGACCCTGCTCCTGGTGCTGCGCCGCTTCGGGCGCGACCCCAGGAACGCCGTGTGGTGGGCGTGGTGTCCCATGGTCGCGCTCGAAGCGGGCAACAACGCGCACGTGGACGTGCTCGGCGTACTGCTCATGGTGCTCGGCCTGGCCGCGGTCGCCGGCCGCCGGCCGATCCTGGGCGGCGTACTGCTCGGCGGCGCGGTCGCGACCAAGATGTTCCCCGCCGCGGCCCTGCCCGCCGGGCTGCGCCGCGCCCCGGTGCGGCTGCTCGGCGCGGCCGGGCTCACCGTCGTGCTGGTCTACCTGCCGCACGTGCTCGCCGCCGGGCACGCGGTGCTCGGCTACCTGCCCGGCTACCTGGCCGAGGAACGCTACGACGACGGCGCCCGGTTCGGCCTGCTCGGCCTGGTGCTGCCGGTGGAGGCCGCCCCGTACGCCGCCGTCGTCGTGCTGCTCGCCCTCACCGCCGCGGTGATCGCCCGCACCGACCCCGACCGGCCCTGGCACGGCGCGCTCACCCTCACCGGCGGCATGTTGTTCGTACTCACCCCGGCCTACCCCTGGTACGCGCTGCTCGTGGTCGCGCTCGTGGCCCTGGACGGCCGGCGGTGGGAGTGGCTGGCGCTCGGCCCGGCCGGCTACGCGCTCTACCTCACCTGGGGCCTGGACCTGTCCCCGGACCAGGTCCGCGCCACCCACCAGATCGGCTACGGCGTGGCGTTGCTCGTCGTACTCGCCGCCGCGCTCGTGCGCCGCCCGCGACCGGCGGACGGCACCACGGGCAGCCCCGCCGCCTTCCACGCCTGGAAACCGCCGATCAGGTCGGTCGCCCCGGACAGCCCCAGGTCCACCAGGGAGGCGGCGGCCAGGCTCGACGCGTAGCCCTCGTCGCAGAACACCACCACGCGCACGTCCCAGCCGGCCGCCTCGGGCACCCGGGCCGTGCCCTCGGGATCGAGCCGCCACTCCAGATGGTTGCGCTCGATCACCAACGCGCCGGGGATCGCGCCGTCGGCGTCGCGCTGGAAGTCGGGGCGGGTGTCCACCAGGATCGCCCCGTCGTGGAACGCGGCGTGCGCCTGCTCGGGGCTCACCCGCACGAGCCGGGCCCGGGCCAGGTCCAGGAGTCGGTCGACGGCGCTCACCACTGCTCTCCCGAACGCTCGACGCCGACCCGACGCAGCGGCGCGAAGCTCGGTCGGGCGATGTCCTCGGCCGCGTCGTAGAGGTTCATCGACGCCAGGCGCGGGCTGTACACGTGCACGCTGACCGCGGGCTCGGTGCCCATGTTGGTCACCTCGTGCACGTAGGTCGGCCCGAATACGCGGGTCGCGCCCGGGGCGAGCACCCGCTCGCGGGCGCCGGCCCGACGCAGCGGGGTCACCACGAGCGAGCGCTCGTGCAACTCGCCGGAGACCACGGTGAACACGCCGGACGAGCCGCCGTGGTCGTGCAGACCGGTGCCCTGGCCGGGCAGCCAGCTGAGCAGCCACACCTCCAGGTCCTCGGTCGCGGCGAGCCGCTTGTACCAGCGGGTGATCGGGTCGAAGCGGACCTGGTCGAGTTCGGCGGCGACCAGGCCGGCATGCTGCCGGGCGAGCGCGGCGAGCCGGGCGACGGCGGGGCGCACCGGCGGAGCCACGGGGAGGGCGAGTACGGCGGGGGCGGCGAGGGGATCGCCGGCGACGGTGATGTCGCTGGACATAAGGGGGAGTCCTTCGGGATGTCTGCGCGAAATCTCACGCGCGGCGGATCTGGCGAACGCGGCGGATCGAAAACGAACACGCGAGCGGCAGACGGCGACCCGAACGGACAATCGACCGAATCGAACGGTCGTGTCGATAAAGGGGGAAAGGGGAGAAGCCCCTTCAATGAGTGCCGCCGCTTGCGCGGAGGACTGCCGAAATGGCGTCCTCAGGCGTTACAGCCGGTACAACAGCTGTACACGTGGTCACACGGCGGACACAGCGCACAGAAGACCCGACGGGCGTCGACAGGACGACTCCGGAACAGGCTGCAGCGTGCGGACATGGGAAAAGGACACCGTCTGGGGGGTGGCCCTGTCAACTCGCCGCGGTCCGCCGCGCCCCCTCGGTCCCCGATTCGGGTGACCGGGGTCGCGGGCACGGGTGAACCGGGGCCGTGGACAAGACTGGGTACGGGTCGCCGGCGCGGACGGCCCGAGGCGGCGAACTCGGCCGACCGCTGGCCGATTCGGGTGAGGAATCCGGGGAAGGGATTGAAGCTCGCGGGGCACGGGGAGGCCCATTTTCGTGTGACCTCGGTCATCATCGCGGTTTTCCGGTCCCGCCCGGGAACTGCGTGGATGGTGCGAGGCGTAGTCCCTTGTAGAGGTCATCACGGGTTGGCATCGAATGGCGCCGCGCCTCCCGCCGGTACGCTCCCCGCCCGGAACGTCGAGGCGATTGCGCGGCACAACAGGTTGTCCGGATGTGTCCATTTATGTGGTCAATCCGGATTGTTGTGGTCCCGGGGAGTGAATCCCCGCCCTAATAGCAGAGCCCGGCTTGACGTCGCAGCAACGACGCGCTTGTAATTTCACACACGTCGTGAACCGTTACCGGTAACGGCTTAATCACGGGGACGCAAAAACGGGTCGAGGAGGCACGCGATGGGCGAGCTGTTCCAGCTACTGGTCGCCGACGGCGAGAGTGAGGAGGAGGAGTTCGGTTGGCAGGAGCGCGCCCTGTGCGCCCAGACCGACCCCGAGTCCTTCTTTCCCGAGAAGGGCGGCTCGACGCGGGAGGCCAAGAAGGTCTGCCTGGCGTGCGAGGTGCGCGACGAGTGCCTGGAATACGCGCTGGCCAACGACGAACGCTTCGGGATCTGGGGAGGACTGTCCGAGCGCGAGCGGCGCCGGCTCAAGAAGGCGGCCGTCTGACGGTCGTCGGTTCGGGCCCGCGCCCGATCCGGGTGGGGCCGAGGTGCCCGTCGCGTAGTGTGTGGGCCGTTCGGCCGGATGCCGGACCGCTGGTACCACGCCGCTACGAGCCCCCCGGGGTCCCCGCACTCGATGTCACTTTTCAGCCATCAGTCGGCATACGCGCAAGCTCCGGCTTTCCCACGGCACATCGTCACCGCGATCCTCGTCGCCCATGACGGGGCCCGCTGGCTGCCCCGCACACTGACCGGCCTGCTCGGTCAGGAGCGCCCGGTCCAGCGCGTCGTCGCGGTCGACACCGGCAGCACCGACGCCTCGGCGGGTCTGCTGGAGGACGCCCTCGGCCGGGACTCGGTGCTGCACACCGAGCGACGGACCGCGTTCGGCGCCGCCGTGAGCGAGGCCCTGCGCGCCGCGCCGCACCTCGACCCCGCGTCCCTGCCGTACCGCACCGACACGTACGACGTGTCGGATCCGTACGGCGACACCGACGAGGACCGCCCGCCGAGGTCGACCGAACCGGTCGAGTGGCTGTGGCTCCTCCACGACGACAGCGAACCCGCCCCCGACGCCCTGCACCTGCTGCTGCGCGCCGCCGACGAACTGCCCTCGGTGGCCATGCTCGGCCCCAAGGTGCGCAGCTGGTACGACCGCAGGCAACTGCTCGAGGTCGGCACCACGCTCACCGGCAGCGGCCGACGCTGGACCGGCCTGGAGCGCCGCGAGCAGGACCAGGGCCAACACGACGCGATCCGCGGCGTGCTCTCCGTCTCCAGCGCCGGCCTGCTGGTGCGCCGCGACGTGTGGGAGAGCCTGGGCGGCTTCGACCCGCGCCTGCCGCTCTCGCGCGACGACACCGACTTCGGCTGGCGCGTCAACGCCGCCGGGCACCGCGTGGTCGTGGTCCCGGACGCGGTGGTCCAGCACGCCGAGGCGGCCACGCGCGAGCGCCGGCCGATCGACGTCGCCGCCAACCGCCCGCACCGCGTGGACCGCGCGGGTGCCGCCTTCACGCTGCTCGCGAACACCACCGGCGCCGGCTGGCCGCTGCTGTGGTTCCGCCTGCTGTTCGGCGGCCTGTTCCGCAGCCTGGGCTACCTGCTCGGCAAGCTGCCCGGCATGGCGCTGGACGAACTGCTCGGCACCGTCTCGGTGTTGCTCCGCCCCGCCGGCTTCCTGTCCGCGCGGCGGGCCAGGGCCCGCACCCGCACCATGTCCGACAAGGACCTGGGCGACCTGTTCCCCAGCCGCGCGGCCACCGTGCGGCACGCCGCCGAGGGCCTGATCGGCAACCTGCGGCGCAGCGAGGAACCGGAGAACCGGTCCGGCCGGCACAGCAGCGCCGAGTCGGGCCCGGTCGACGAGGACGCCGAGTCGCTCGACACGGAGAACTTCGTCAAGCTGCGCATGCTGATGCGCCGCCCCGGCCTCTCGCTCGCCGTCGCGCTCACCCTGATCACGCTGTTCGCCGCCCGCGATCTGCTCTCCGGCGGCAGCCTGTTCGGCGGCGCCCTGCTGCCCGCGCCGGAGGGCGCGTCGGACCTGTGGGACCGCTACGCCGACACCTGGCACGGCGTCGGCTTCGGCGAGGCGGCCAGTGCGCCGCCCTACGTCGGCGCGCTGGCCGCGTTCGCCACGCTGCTGTTCGGCAAGGCGGGCACGGCGGTGGCGGTACTGCTGATCGGCAGCGTCCCGCTGGCCGGGATGAGCGCCTACCTGTGCTCACGCCGCCTGGTGTCCGCACCGGGCGTGCGGGTGTGGGGGGCGTCCGCGTACGCACTGACCCCCGTCGCCACCGGCGCGATCGCCGGCGGCCGGATCGGCACCGCCGTCGCCCTCGTCCTGGCCCCCGTGCTCGCGCGCGGCGCGGCCCAGGTGCTCGGCGCGGGCGACCTCAAGGCGTCCATGCGCGCGGCCTGGGCCACCGGCCTGGTGCTCGCCGTCGTCGCCGCGTTCACCCCGCTGCTCTGGCTCGCCACCGCGCTGCTCGCGCTGATCGCCGTCGGGGTCTGCTTCGCCGGGCTGCTCGGCCCGCGTCCGGGCATCGGCCTGCTGCTGCGGGTCGGCGTGGTGCTGGGCACCCCGCTCGTACTGCTCGGCCCGTGGACCCTGGCCCTCGCGGGCAAGCCGGCGCTGTTCCTGAGCGAGCCCGGCCTGGCCGGCGACGCGCTGGCCGAGAAGGGCACCAGCCCGGTCGGCCTGCTGCTGCTCGACCCGGGCGGCCCCGGCACACTGCCGATCTGGCTCACCGGCGCCCTGCTGGTCGCCGCGCTGGCCGCGCTGTTGCGCGACTCGCGTCGGGCCGCGGTGCTCGGCGCGTGGGCGGTGGCCCTGGTCGGCCTGCTGCTCGCGGTCGTGGTCAGCCACGCCGAGATCACCGTCGAGGCGACCGGCGCCAAGGTGCCCGCGTGGCCCGGCGCGGCCGTCGTGGTGATCGCGCTGGGCTATGTGACCGCGGCGATGGTCGGCGCCGAGGACGCCCGCACCCGGGTCGCGGCCGGCAGCTTCGGCTGGCGCCAGCCCACCGCGGTGGTGCTGGCCGTGGTCGCCGGCGCCGCCCCGCTCCTGGCCGCCGGGACCTGGCTGTGGAAGGGCGCCGACGGCCCGCTGGAGCGGCGCGACCCGGTCGTGGTGCCCGCGTTCGTGGCCGAGGAGGCCACCGGCGAGCGCCACCCGCGCACCCTCGTGCTCACCTCGCCCGAACCGGGCAACGTCAGCTACACGATCGTGCGCGGCGCGGGTCCGGCGCTCGGCGACGCCGAGACGGCACCCAAGGCGTCCACCTACCGGCAATTCAACACCTTCCTGGGCAAGTTGATCGCCGGCGGCGGTGGCGCGGACGCGAGCATGCTGGCTCCGTACGGCATCGAGTTCATCCAGCTCAAGCCGCCGGTGGGCAGCGAGTTGACCGCCCGGCTCGACGGCACCCCCGGCCTGGCCCGGGTCGGCGCCACCCAGGGCGCCACGCTCTGGCGGCTGCAATACCCGGTCGGCCGGGCGCTGATCGTCGACCCCGACGGCAAGGCCAAGGCCCTGCCGACCACCCGCGAGGGCGTGTCCACCCGGATCGAGGCGGGCCCCCAGGGCCGGATCCTGCGGCTCGCCGAACGCGCCGACTCCGGCTGGCAGGCCACCCAGGGCGGGAGGAAGCTCACCGCCCGCACGCTGGACGGCTGGGCCCAGGGCTTCGAACTGCGCCCCGAGGCCGGCCGGCTCGAACTCACCCACTCCTCGGGCGGACACGGCATCTGGCTGCTCGTGCAGGGCGTGCTCGTGTTCGTCGTGTTCGTCATGGCGCTGCCCGCCCGCCGGCGCGGCACCGACGACGACCTCCCCGAGGCCGCCGCGGCGCCGGTCGCGGCCGGCGAGGGCGGCGGGAGGCGCGGCCGACGCAAGGCCGAGCCGGCCGAGCCGGTCGAGGTGCCGGAGGCGGTGCCGGTCGCGGTGGCCGCCGACGGGCTCGACGCGTACGGGTTCCCCGAACAGCGCACCGACCCGGCCGAGGCGCCGGTGCCGGTCGAGGCCTGGCAGGGCACGCCCTACGACGGCACCACGACGCCGGCGTACGAGCAGTACCCGCAGCAGGACTACGGGCAGCAGTACCAGGGCTATCCGGACTACCAGGGGTACCAGTACGACCAGCAGGCCCAGGGCATGCCCGCCCAGGGCTCGCCGGACGGCTCGGACGCGGCGGGCTCCTTCGGCTGGGCCGGGCAACCACAACAGCAGCCCGCCTACGACGAGTACGGCAACCCGCTGCCCCCGCGGCAGTACGACCCGACCGCCTACCAGGACCCGGCCGCCGGCCGGCCGCCCGAGCCGCGCTCGGGTGACGATCCGTGGCCGCCGTCCCCGCAGGGAGACCGCCCGTGAAGCGCACCACCCTCTCCCTCGCCGCCGTCGTCGCGCTGCTGGCCGTCGTCGTCGGCCTGGCGGTCGTGACCCGCCCGACCGAGAGCAAGGCCGCGCCGCCGCCCGCGGCGCCGCGGGTGCCGGTGCAGCAGGCCGAGGTGTCCTGCCCGTTCGTGCGCCAGCTGCCCGGCAGCTCGACCGCGGTCTCCGCACTCGCCCCGCCCGCCCGGGCCGGGGCCGGCGGCGGCGAGGCGAACGTCGTCGAACTCGGCGACCGGACCAAGGTGCGCACCAAGGTCGAGGCGCCGGGCAAGCTCGCGAGCATCGGCGTGGACAACACCGACGTGCCGCCGCTCCTGGGCACCGCCTCGGGCGCGTTCGCCCCGGGCTTCGGCGCGGGCGCGGTCACCCGGGTGCCCAGCAACGCCGGCCGCGGGCTGGCCGGGCTCACCTGCGAGGCGTCCACCACCGACCGCTGGTTCGTCGGCGCCGCCACGACGGAGAACCGGGAGGCGTACCTGTACCTGTCCAACAGCAGGGACACCCCCGCCGTCGTCGACGTGGAACTGTTCGGGCGCAACGGCCCGATCGAGTCCGAGGCCGGCCGCGGCATGTCGCTGGCCCCCGGCGCCTCGACGGCGATCCTGCTGCGCACGCTCAACCCGAGCGCGATCGAGCCCGGCCTGGCGGTGCACGTCATCGCGCGCTCCGGGCGGGTCGGCGCGGCGATCCGGGACCAGGAGGGGGCGGTCGGCACCGACTGGCTGCCCTCGTCCGGTGCCCCGAGCCGCAACCTGGTGATCACCGGCCTGCCCGCGATCACCGGCGACGCCGGCAACGTGCAGCTGATGCTGTTCTCGCCGAGCGGGGAGAGCACCGACGTGCAACTGTCCGTCGCGGGCAAGGTGAACACCTTCAAGCCGGTCGAGCACGAGACCACCGAGGTCAAGGGCAACAAGCTGACCGTCTTCGACCTCGGCCCGGTCAATCGCGGCGACGCGGGCGCGCTCCGGCTGGTCTCCGGCCGCGCGGACATCATCGCCGGCGTCCGGGTGGTGCAGGGCGGCGGCACCGACGCGGAGGTGGCGTTCCTGAGCGCCACCCCGGAGCTGACCGGTCGCGCGGTGATCGCGGAGAACCGCACCGGCGGCGCGGTCGCCACGACCGTCACGCTCACCGCGCCCAAGGGCCCGGCCAAGGTCAAGCTCACCGCGTTCGGCGACAAGGGCGACCCGGTCTCCGCCGACGTGGAGGTACCCGCCGGCACCACCGTCCAGGTCAACGCCCCGGCCCCGGCCGGCGCCACGCGGTTCGCCCTGGTCGCCGAACCGCAACCCGGCTCGCAGCCGGTGCACCTGGCCCGCACGGTCACCGAGACGATGAACAAGACCGCCGCGTTCACGGTGCAGCCCTTCGTGCCCGGCGTGGAGACCGTGGTGGTGCCCAACGCCCGCCAGGACCTGTCCCTGCTGGTCCCGCAGCGGTAGCCGCACGCTCGCGAAACGACGAAGGCCCGGGCCCCTCCTGCGGGGGCCCGGGCCTTCGTGGTTCCGGCTCGCTCAGTCGTCGGGGTCGATGGTGTCCGGATCCATCCCCAACAGGTCCGCGACCTGCTCCACCAGCACGTCGTTGACCAGCATCTCCAGCTCGGCCCGACCCTCCGCGCGCAGCTCCAGCGGGCGCCGGTACAGGATGATCGTGGCGGGCACGGCCTTGGTCGCCGGCACCAGCCGGCCCAGCGCCACCGCCTCGTCGCCGTTCACCGCCGTCTCGGCCTCGGGCACGTCCAGGACCGCGAAGCGGACCTCCTCCAATTGCGGCCAGCGCTTGGCGAGCCGTTCCACGACATCGGCGGCGAGGTCGTCGAACCGCTGCGCGCGGGTCAGCGCGATCGGCACGGGGGGTGGGGCGAGCGGGCCGCGCATGCCGCGGCCGTGCCGGTCGCGCCGACTGCGACGGCGCGAGTCGCGCTCGCGGGGGGAAGAGGGGACCGAGTGCTCGTTGTGCACGGCACGAGCTTAGGGCCTGGGCGCCCGATCCGGACCGGTGCGCGCCGCTCCGTCGAAGGACGTCGCGGACCGCCCCGAACGGGTGTCCCCATGCCGCCGACATCCTGTGAGGAGCGACACGTGAGTCACACCGCACCCGGATACCACGCGGGTTCGGCCCGCTTGCGGTACCGTCCATCGTCGTGAGCCCTGTACGTCGCTGTTCGCGGACCGCCTGCGGCCGAACCGCAGTCGCCACGTTGACGTACGTCTACGCCGACTCCACGGCCGTCCTGGGCCCTCTCGCGACCTACGCCGAGCCCCATTGCTACGACCTGTGCGCCGAGCACTCGGAGCGGCTGACCGCGCCGCGCGGCTGGGATGTCGTGCGCCTGGCGCCGGATCCGAGCGCGGGCAAGCCCAGCAGCGACGACCTGGAGGCGCTGGCCAACGCGGTGCGCGAGGCCGCCCGCCCGCCGCAGCCCCCGCAGCCCGCGCCCGAGCCGCCGGATCGCGACGGCCGTCCCGAGACCGGCCGCCGGGGCCACTTGCGCGTTCTGCGCTCACCCGAGAGCTGACCGCCGGCCGATAGGGTCTGAGGCGTCGTCCGCGGGGCAGGGGTCGACGGACAACAGCCAACACCGCGGCGAATCGGGACCGCGGTCGAGCGAGTGGAGTCTTCGGGTGCGCGACCTCTCCCAGATCGTGAAGGCGTACGACGTGCGGGGCGTGGTCCCGGACCAGCTGGACGCCGACACCGCGCGGGCACTGGGCGCGGCGTTCGTCCGGGTCACCGGGGCCGCGGCGATCGTGGTCGGCCGGGACATGCGGCCCTCCTCGCCCGAGTTGTCCGGCGCGTTCGCCGAGGGCGCCGCGGCCCAGGGCGCCGACGTCACGCTGATCGGGCTGGCCTCCACCGACGAGCTGTACTTCGCCAGCGGCAGCCTGGACCTTCCCGGCGCGATGTTCACCGCGAGCCACAACCCCGCGCAGTACAACGGCATCAAGATGTGCCGCGCCGGCGCCGCGCCGATCGGCCAGGACAGCGGCCTCGCCGACATCCGCGCGCTCGCCGAGGCCGGCGTGCCCGACTTCGCCGGCACCCCGGGCACGATCGGCGAGCACGACGTGCTCGCCGACTACGCCGCGCACCTGCTCGGCCTGGTCGACCTGACCGGCATCCGGCCGTTGAAGGTGGTCGTGGACGCGGGCAACGGCATGGGCGGGCACACCGTGCCGACCGTGCTCGGCGCCGCGAGCGGGCTGCCGCTGGAGATCGTCCCGCTCTACTTCGAGCTGGACGGCTCCTTCCCCAACCACGAGGCGAACCCGCTGGACCCGAAGAACCTGGTCGACCTCCAGGCGAAGGTCCGCGAGAGCGGCGCCGACCTGGGCCTGGCCTTCGACGGCGACGCCGACCGCTGCTTCGTGGTCGACGAGCACGGCGACCCGGTGTCCCCCTCGGCGGTGACCGCGCTGGTCGCGGTCCGCGAGATCGCCCGGGCGAAGGCCAACGGCGAGGCGAAGCCGATCGTCATCCACAACCTGATCACCTCCCGCGCGGTGCCCGAGATCGTCGCCGAGCACGGCGGCGAGGCGGTGCGCACCCGGGTGGGCCACTCGTTCATCAAGGGCGAGATGGCCAAGACCGGCGCGATCTTCGGCGGCGAGCACTCGGCGCACTACTACTTCCGCGACTTCTGGCGGGCCGACACCGGGATGCTCGCCGCGATCCACGTGCTCGCCGCGCTCGGTGGCCAGGACCGCCCGCTGTCCGAGTTCGCGAGCGAGTACGACCGCTACCCGGCCTCCGGCGAGATCAACAGCGAGGTGCTCGACCAGGCGGCGGCGACCGCGCGGGTCCGGGCCGCGTTCGCGGGCCGGCCCGGGGTCGCCGTGGACGACCTGGACGGGATGACCGTGGTCGCCGACCGCTGGTGGTTCAACCTGCGCGCGTCCAACACCGAGCCGCTGCTGCGGCTGAACGTCGAGGCGGACGACGAGCCGACCATGATCGCGATCCGCGACGAGGTGCTGGCACTCGTCCGGGACTGACCGGTCGGCTCGGTAAGGTGATGGGTTCAATCGGACGACTGCCGCACCGGATCCGGACGAACAGCCACGAACGGTACGAACAGTCGGAAATGTGGGAGATGTCGTGAATCTGGAACCGTCGCAGGTGGCGATCCTGACGTGCCCGGTCTGCCACGCCTCGCTGCACCGGGACGGGGACGCCGCGCTGGCCTGCGACAACTCCTCCTGCGGGCTGGTGTACCCCGTCGTCGACGACATCCCGGTACTGCTCGTGGACGAGGCTCGCCGGTCGGGCACCGATCGGGCATGAACATCCTCGACGAGGCCCTGCTGGACGACCAGGACGGCATCGCCCGGGCCGATACGGCGCAGACCCTGCGGGCGCTGGCCGGCGCCGGCGCCCAGGTCCGCCGGGCCGTGCACGCCGCGCGCGAGGCGCTGCCCGCCGCGATCGCGCCCCGGGACCGGCCGCGCACGGTGATCCTGTCCGCGCCCGCGTACGGGCCGCTCGGCCATGCGCTGCGCGCGGTCGTCGGCGCCGACGCGGCGCTGCCGGTGATCCTCGGCGCGGGCGGCACGCTGCCCGGCTGGGCCGGTCCGATGGACCTCGTGTTGACGGCCGGGCGCGGTGACGAGCCGGGCCTGATCGACCTCGCCGGCCAGGCCTACCGGCGCGGCTGCCAGACGGTCGCGGCCACGCCCGGCGGATCGGCTCTGGACGCCGCCGTACAGCAGAGCCGGGGCGTGGTGGTCCGGGTCCCCGTCGACGCCGGCTCCGTGGGCGCGGCCGGCTACGCCGACGAGACCGTGTTCGCCGCGCAGACCGCGTTCTGGCCGCTGTTCACCGCGCTGCTCGCGATCACCGGCGCGTGCGGCGCGAGCGCGTTCACCCCCGGCGAGGGCCTGGCGAGCGTGGACGCGATGGCCGACCGCCTCGACGAGACGAGCACCCGCTGCCGGCCCGCCGCCGAGGCGTACCTCAATCCCGCCAAGGGCCTGGCCGGCGCGATCGCCGGCACCATCCCGGTCGTGTGGGGCGCGGGCACCGTGGCGGGCGTGGCCGCCGAGCGCTTCGCCACCATGCTCACCGGCGTGGCCGCCGCACCCGCGCTGTCCGGCCCGCTGCCGATCGCCGGCCGCTACATGGACCGGGTCTTCCAGGCGGGCGAGGCCGGTGCCGCCGACGACCCCGACGACTTCTTCCGCGACCGGGTGGACGAGCCCGACCCGGTGCGGATGTACCCGGTGCTGCTCGTCGACCACGACGACCCGGCCGCCGCCGCGCCCGTCGACCACGCCCGCCGCACCCTGGGCGCGCTGGGCCGGGCGGCCGTCGGCGAGGTCGGCGCCCGCGGCGGCAGCCCCGTCGAGCGGCTGGCCGAGCTGATCGCCGTCACCGACTTCGCGGCCGTCTATCTGGCCCTGGGCACCGGCGTGGGTCCCGCCGCGCCGGGGCTTTTCCCCTGGACCGAAGGTGGTCCCCGCTAGCCATGGACCGCCTTCTCAACCGGATCCGCGCCAACGCGTGGGGTTCGCTCACGGCCATCCCCGAACTGCTCGGCGTCGCCCCCACGGGCGAGCCGCAGGCCGAGCTGTGGATGGGCGCCCACCCGGGCGCGCCGTCCGAGGTCGATCGCGGCTCCGGGGCCCGCTCGCTGGTCGAACTGATCGCCGCGGACCCGGCCGGCGAGCTGGGCCCGGACACCGCCGCCCGGTTCGGCCCGCGCCTGCCGTTCCTGCTCAAGGTGCTGGCCGCCGAGGAGCCGCTGTCGCTCCAGGTGCACCCCGACGCGGTCCAGGCCCGGCAGGGCTTCGCCGAGGAGGAGGCGCGCGGCGTCCCGATCGACGCGCCGCACCGCAACTACCGCGACTCCAGCCACAAACCGGAGATGATCTGCGCGCTCGGCGACTTCGAGGGCCTGGTCGGCTACCGCGAGATCGCCGAGACGCTGAAGCTGCTCGATGCCCTCGACGTGCCCGAACTGGCCCCGTTCGCCCGGGCGTTGCGCAATCCGGACGAGGAGGCGGCGCTACGCGCGGCGACCACGCACGTGTTGATGCTGCCCGAGCGCCTGCGCACCACGGTGGTGGACGCGGTCGCCGCGGCCTGTCGCCGACTGGCCGCGAACGGCTCGCCCTACGCGGAGGCGTGCGCCGCGGTCGCCGGTCTGGCCGAGCGCCACCCGGGCGATCCCGGTGTCGCGGTGGCGCTGCTGCTCAACCACATCCGGCTGCGCGAGGGCGAGGCGGTCTTCCTCGCGGCCGGCATGCCGCACTCCTACCTGCACGGGGTGGTGGTCGAGATCCTGGCCAACTCCGACAACGTGCTGCGCTGCGGCCTGACCGACAAGCACATCGACGTCGGCGAGCTGCTGCGGATCATGGCCTTCCGGGCCGGACCGGTGGAGATCCTGGGCCCCGAGCCGAGCGCGGGGCACCCGGGCGAGGAGGTCTACACGACTCCCGTGGCCGACTTCCGCCTGTCCCGGCTGCCCGCGGGACCCGGCCTCGGACCGCATTTTCTGGACACCGCCGGCCCGCAGATCCTGCTGTGCGTACGCGGCTCCGCCACCGTGCGACAAGAGCGCGAGCCGGGAGGCGCGGCCGGTACGACGCTCGACCTGGCGCGCGGCCGGTCGGTGTACATCCGTGCGGGCGAACCCCGCGTCGCGGTCACCGTCGACGGCGCCGACGGCCTGGTCTTCCGGGCGACCGTGCCCTGCCGCTGAGCGCCGCCGGCCGAGC
Organism: Embleya sp. NPDC056575; assembly: GCF_042793325.1. Classification (NCBI taxonomy): domain Bacteria; kingdom Bacillati; phylum Actinomycetota; class Actinomycetes; order Kitasatosporales; family Streptomycetaceae; genus Embleya; species Embleya sp. NPDC056575. The sequence continues at coordinate 2,865 of NZ_JBHTVA010000061.1, read as the reverse complement.
GCGGCCGGGTGCACTTACCGCAAGTCTGCCGGGGTAGACGCCGGCCCGATGGCACACTGATCGCCGACACGGGCGGCCGGTGACGGCGGCGGTGGTCAACCAACGGGCGGGAGTCGATCGATGAGTGCGGGCGGCGGTACCAAGGCGGTCGTGGCGGCACTGGCCGCGAACCTGGGGATCGCGGTGGCCAAATTCGTGGCCTTCGCCTTCACCCGGTCCTCGTCCATGCTGGCCGAGGGCGTGCACTCGCTGGCCGATTCCGGCAACCAGGTGCTGCTCCTGGTGGGCGGCAAACGCGCGGAACGCGACGCCACCCCCGAGCACCCGTTCGGCTACGGCCGCGAGCGCTACATCTACGGCTTCCTGGTCTCCATCGTGCTGTTCTCCGTCGGTGGCATGTTCGCCATCTACGAGGGCTACGAGAAGATCGCCCACCCGCACGAGTTGAAGAGCTGGTACTGGGCGGTCGGCGTACTGGTGTTCTCCATCGTCCTGGAGGGCTTCTCCTTCCGGACCGCGATCAAGGAGTCCAACCACCACCGGGGCTCGCTGACCTGGGCGCAGTTCATCCGCCGGGCCAAGTCGCCGGAACTGCCGATCGTGCTCCTGGAGGACTTCGGCGCGCTGATCGGCCTGCTCCTCGCACTCGGCGGCGTCGGCCTGGCGGTGGCCACCGACGACGGTGTCTGGGACGGCATCGGGACGCTGTGCATCGGCGTGCTGCTCGTGCTGATCGCGATCGTTTTGGCCCTGGAGACCCGCAGCCTGCTGCTCGGCGAGGCGGCCGGGATCGAGACGGTCCGCGAGATCGAGGCGGCGATCGTGGCCGGCCCCGACGTCGAGCGGCTGATCCACATGCGCACGCTGCACCTCGGCCCGGAGGAACTGCTGGTCGCGGCCAAGATCGCGGTGCGCCACGAGGACACGGCGGCCGACGTGGCCCGGGCGATCGACGCCGCCGAGGCCCGCATCCGCGCCGCCGTCCCGATCGCCCGAGCGATCTACCTGGAACCGGACATATACCGGGCCGACGAGGCCGCCCGCGGCGCCGATCCCGAGGCGACACCTGGCGGAAAGTACCCGCACACGCCAACCGGATGAGGTGTTAACGTCGTTGGCGCACAACGACAGTCGCTGCAGAGGGCGGTCGGGTCTCGGGCCCGTAGGCACAGAAGTGTCCGACTGGATGGCACGTCATCGGCGCCCCCGGCACCGGTGTGTCTCCAGTCCCATCCACCCCCCTGCAGAAGGATCGAAACATGGCTTCGCAGCTCGACGGCGACTTCAAGGTCGCCGACCTCTCCCTTGCCGCGTTCGGCCGCAAGGAGATCACCCTCGCCGAGCACGAGATGCCCGGTCTGATGGCGATTCGGCGTGAGTTCGCCGCGGCCCGGCCGCTGGCCGGCGCGCGGATCATGGGTTCGCTGCACATGACCGTGCAGACCGCCGTGCTGATCGAGACGCTGACCGCGCTCGGCGCCGAGGTGCGCTGGGTCTCCTGCAACATCTACTCCACCCAGGACCACGCCGCCGCGGCGGTCGCGGTGGGCCCCGAGGGCACCCCCGAGGACCCGCGCGGCGTGCCGGTCTACGCCTGGAAGGGCGAGACCCTGGAGGAGTACTGGTGGTGCACCGAGCAGGCGCTGAACTGGCCCGGGCACGACGGTCCGAACATGATCCTCGACGACGGCGGCGACGCCACGATGCTCGTACACAAGGGCGTCGAGTTCGAGAAGGCCGGCGCCGTCCCGGACGCGACCGCCGACGACTCCGAGGAGTACACGGTCTTCCTGGCGCTGCTGCGCGCCAACCTGGCCGCGAACCCCGGCAAGTGGACCGCGATGGCCCCCGGCATCAAGGGCGTCACCGAGGAGACCACCACCGGTGTGCACCGCCTGTACGAGATGTTCCGGGAGGGCTCGCTGCTCTTCCCGGCGATCAACGTCAACGACTCGGTCACCAAGAGCAAGTTCGACAACAAGTACGGCGTGCGCCACTCGCTGATCGACGGCATCAACCGCGCCACCGACGTCCTGATCGGCGGCAAGGTCGCGGTCGTCTGCGGCTACGGCGACGTCGGCAAGGGCTCCGCCGAGTCGCTGCGCGGCCAGGGCGCCCGGGTGATCGTCACCGAGGTCGACCCGATCTGCGCGCTCCAGGCGGCGATGGACGGCTACCAGGTCACCACGCTGGACGAGGTGGTCGAGATCGCCGACATCTTCATCACCACCACCGGCAACCGCGACATCATCATGGCGTCCGACATGCGGCGGATGAAGCACCAGGCGATCGTCGGCAACATCGGCCACTTCGACAACGAGATCGACATGGCCGGCCTGGCCAGGATCCCGGGCATCGTCAAGGACGAGGTCAAGCCGCAGGTGCACACCTGGACCTTCCCCGACGGCAAGACGCTGATCGTGCTGTCCGAGGGCCGCCTGCTCAACCTGGGCAACGCGACCGGTCACCCGAGCTTCGTGATGTCGAACAGCTTCACGAACCAGACCATCGCCCAGATCGAGCTGTTCACCAAGCCCGAGGAATACCCGATCGGCGTGTACGTGCTGCCCAAGCACCTCGACGAGAAGGTCGCGCGCCTGCACCTGGACGCGCTCGGCGTGAAGCTCACCACCCTCACCGAGAGCCAGGCCGCCTACATCGGCGTGCAGGTCGACGGCCCGTACAAGCCGGACGCGTACCGGTACTGATCCCCACCGGGTCGACCCGCTCGACCGATCGGTGCGGTGACGCGCCGATTCGTCGACGCGGTTCGGCATACTCGCCCGTCCCACGGACAGACGGACGGACGGACAACGGATCGGCGGTGGGGGGGGGGGGGCGGCCCCGCCGCGCCGGTTTCGGCCG
>NZ_JBHTVA010000060.1:0-68267 GCF_042793325.1 Embleya sp. NPDC056575 | reverse complement strand
CCCCCCCCCCCCCCCCCGCGGGGGGCCCCCCCCCCCCCCCGGCCGCGTGCGAGAAGAGCCCGGGCTCAGAGGCCCGCGGCGGCCTTGAGCGCGTCCACGCGGTCGGTGCGCTCCCAGGTGAAGTCCGGGAGGTCGCGGCCGAAGTGGCCGTAGGCCGCGGTCTGGGCGTAGATCGGGCGGAGCAGGTCCAGGTCGCGGATGATCGCGGCCGGGCGCAGGTCGAACACCGTGCCGACGGCGGCCTGGATGGTCTCCACCGGCACCGCCTCGGTGCCGAAGGTCTCCACGAACAGGCCGACCGGCGCCGCCTTGCCGATCGCGTACGCGACCTGCACCTCGCAGCGGCGCGCCAGTCCGGCGGCCACCACGTTCTTGGCCACCCAGCGCATCGCGTACGCGGCGGAGCGGTCCACCTTCGACGGGTCCTTGCCGGAGAACGCGCCGCCACCGTGGCGGGCCATGCCGCCGTAGGTGTCGATGATGATCTTGCGGCCGGTCAGCCCCGCGTCACCCATCGGGCCGCCGATCTCGAACCGGCCCGTCGGGTTGACCAGGAGCCGGTAACCCTCGGTCTCGATGCCCAGGCCGGTCAGCTCCGGCTCGACCACGTATTCGCGGATGTCCGGCGCCAGCAGCGAGTCCAGGTCGATGTCGGCCGCGTGCTGCGAGGAGACCACGACCGTGTCCAGGCGGATCGGCCGGTCGCCGTCGTACTCGATGGTGACCTGGGTCTTGCCGTCGGGGCGCAGGTACGGGATGGTCCCGTTCTTGCGCACCTCGGCCAGGCGCTTGGACAGCCGGTGGGCGAGCGTGATCGGCAGCGGCATCAGCTCGGGCGTGTCGTCGCACGCGTAGCCGAACATCAGGCCCTGGTCGCCCGCGCCCTGGCGGTCCAGTTCGTCCTCGTCGCCGTCGACCCGGTTCTCGTAGGCCGTGTCGACGCCCTGGGCGATGTCGGCCGACTGCGCGCCGATGGACACCGAGACACCACAGGAGGCGCCGTCGAAGCCCTTCTTCGAGCTGTCGTAGCCGATCTCCAGCACGCGCTCGCGCACGATCGTGGGGATGTCGGCGTAGCCCTGGGTGGTGACCTCTCCGGCCACATGCACCTGACCGGTGGTGATCAGCGTCTCGACGGCGACCCGACTCTTGGGGTCTTCCTTGAGGAGAGCGTCCAGGATGGAATCGCTGATCTGGTCGGCGATCTTGTCCGGGTGACCTTCGGTCACGGACTCAGAGGTGAACAGGCGGCGGGACACATCGCTCCCTGGGGTTGCAGCGGCTGCTGGCTCTGACAAGCGGGCCCGACCACCCCGACGAGTCCGCACCGGACGGCACGGACGGGAAGGAACGGACGGGTCCACCGAAATGCTGGAGCCGAGTTTATCCCCCCGACCCCCGCAAGCGGGCGGGGTGCCCCCCGAGAACATGGGCGTGGCGTTGCTCACTTTGTGTCAAATTGCAGCCATCAAGCGTAGGGATCGACCGGCGAACTAGCCGAAACGGGACACGACGAGGTCCCAGACGACCTCCGCCAGGTCCTCCTTCGGGCCGTGCGGAACGGGAGTCTCGGCGCCGTCGGCGGCCAGGATCACCGCCTCGTTGACATCCGTGCCGAATGTCAACTCCTCGCCCACCCGGTTGACCACGAGCAGGTCGCATCCCTTGCGCGCGAGCTTGGCGCGCCCGTTGGCGAGTACGTCGTCGGTCTCCGCGGCGAAGCCGACCACCACCTGGCCGGCCCGGGCCCGGTCCCGGGAGATCTCGGCGAGGATGTCGGGATTCTTCACCAGCGCGATCGGCTCCGGCTCCGCGTCGGTCTTCTTGATCTTGCCGCCCACCCGGTTCGCCGGGCGGAAGTCGGCGACGGCCGCGGCCATCACCACGCAGTCGGCGTTCTCGGCCGCCTTGGTCACGGCCTCGCGCAGATCCACGGCGGTGCCCACGTGCACCACGTCGGCGCCCGCCGGGTCCGGCAGGCCGGTGTTGGCCTCGATCAGGGTGACCCGCGCGCCGCGCGCGATCGCGGTGCGGGCCAGCGCGTACCCCTGCTTGCCGGACGAGCGGTTGCCGAGGAAGCGGACCGGGTCCAACGGCTCGCGGGTGCCGCCGGCGCTGACCACCACGTGCCGCCCGACCAGGTCGGGCACGGTGACGCCGCGGGCCAGGGCGCGCCGGACCACCTGGAAGATCTGCTCCGGGTCGGGCAGCCGGCCCTTGCCGGTGTCCTTGCCGGTCAACCGGCCCACCGCGGGCTCGATCACGATCGCCCCGCGCCGGCGCAGCGTCGCGACGTTGTCGACGGTGGCCGGGTGCTCCCACATCTCGGTGTGCATCGCGGGCGCGAACACCACCGGACATCGCGCGGTGAGCAGCGTGTTGGTGAGCAGGTCGTCGGCCAGCCCGTGGGCGGCCTTGGCGAGCAGATCGGCGGTGGCGGGCGCGACCACGACGACGTCGGCGCTCTGGCCGATCCGTACGTGCGGGACCTCGTGCACCGCGTCCCAGACCCCGGTGGCCACCGGCTGCCCGGACAGCGCCGACCAGGTGGCCGCGCCGACGAAGTGCAGCGCGGACTCGGTCGGCACGACCCGGACCTCGTGGCCCGACTCGGTCAACCGGCGCAGGAGTTCGCACGCCTTGTACGCGGCGATGCCACCGGCGACGCCGAGGACGACGCGGGGTCGGGGTCCGCTACTCATCGCTGCTCCTGCTCCTCCGACGCGGCCGGCCCGGGTGCGACCGGCACGGCGAGCCTACGTCACGGCCGGGGACGGCCCGATCTCGCCTCGCGCGGGCCGGTGTTGCGGGCGGGACGGCGGGCGGGATCTGAGTACGAGCGCGGATGTCCCGCCGGGAATCCGCTGCCAGCATCGGTGGCCATGAACCCATCGGGGGAGACGACGTCGATGTTGAACGAAGAGGTCCTGGGCGACCCGACACGGTGCCCCGGCTGCGCGTCGCACCTGGGGCAGCCGCGTACCGAGCGCTGTCGGCGATGCGCGATCCTGCTCGTCGGGCCGGCCGCCGATCGACTCTGGCAGATCGATCTGTCGGCCGCGCGACTTCTGCACGAACGCGAAGGAATCCTGGTCGGGATGCGGGCGGAGGCGCGACGGGCGCCCCGACAGGCGCCGTCGGCCCTGCCGACATCGGCGGCCTCCGCACCTGCCCCGGCCCCGGCGCTCCCGGGCCCGCGCACGCCGGCGCCCGCAGGGCCCGTCGCCGCGCCCTCCGCCGCACCCACTCCGGCGCCCCTACCGACGCCCGTCGGCCGGGTCCGGGAGAGTGCCGAGGTCGGGCGTCGTCGGGTCGCTCGGATCGTGCTGGGCTCCGGCGTGCTGCTCGTGGTGCTGGCCGCGCTGGTGTTCGTGGCGGTGACCTGGAACCACACCGGGACGACGGGTCGCGCGCTGGTGATGGCGCTGGCGCTGTTCCTGGCCGCCGCCGGCACCGGGCTCGCCGAGCGGCGCGAACTGCCCGCCACCGCTGAGGCGATGGCCGCGCTGACGGTGGCGATGGGACTGCTCGACGGGTACGCGGCGTGGACCGCCGACCTCGCGGGTCTGCGCAGCGGGGACGCGCTGCTCGTGTCGGCCGGCACCCTGCTCGCGGTCGGCGGCGCGGCGGCGCTCGGCTCGCTGGTCGCGCCGCTGCGCGCGTTGCGGATCTCCGCCGCGCTGCTGTTGCAGGGGCCGCTGCCGCTGGTGATCGCCTGGTTCGGCGTGGGGCGCGGGTCGCTGCTGCCGCTGGCGATCGGGCTCGGGGCGCAGGCCGCGGTCGATGCGGCGCTGCTGCGCCGGACCTTCTCCGACGCCGCGCGCGGGTTGCGGATCGTGGCCGAGGTCGGGGTGCTGTGCTACTGGCTGGCCGCGGTCGGGGTCACCCTCGCCGAGGGCCCCGGCGGCGCACCGGCGGGCACGATGCTGGCGCTGGCCGCCCTCGCCGGTGGGATCGCGTACACGCTGCGCGAGACGCCGATGGTGCGGCATCTGGCGTCGGGGAGCGCGATGGCGGGCGCGCTGGCGGCGGCCGGGCTGTTGCTCGCGTCGCTGCCGGGGCGGGACGACTCGGGCGGGTCGGACACCCCGGTCGCGTGGGTGGGCGTGGTGCTGCTCGCGGCGGTCCTGGTCGCGATGGCGCCGCTGTTCGCGGTGCCGCGCGAATTCCGGGCCGGGCCGCTCGTGGTGCTGGTGCCGCTCACCGTGGTGCCGGCGTTCTGGGCGGTCGGGGCGCCGCTGGTGGCCGTGTTCGGCCCGATGTCCTGGCTCGGCCGGCCCTGGAGCCTGTACCCGGTCGACGCGCACGCCCGGGACGCGCTCCTGTCCGGCACCGCCGGCTGGAGCTTCGGCGCGGCGCCGCTCGCGCTGCTGCCCCTGGCGGCGCTGACCGGGTTCACCGCGCCGACCCTCCTGCGCGGCCGGCCGGGCCCGACCGCGACCCGGGTGATCTGCGCGATCGCCGTCGAGGCGCTGTTGCTGGTCGCGCCGCCGGCGCTGGACCTGCCGCTGTGGGCGGCGCTCGGCTGGCACGTGGCGGCCGCGGTCGGGTGGGTCTGCGCGGGGCGGGTGCGGCCGTGGTTGCCGCTGCTCGCCCTGGGCCACGGCGCGCAGGCCCTCGTGTGGGCGACGGCGTACTGGCAGACGTCGATCGTGGTCTGGGCCGTGGGCGCCGTCGGCCTCGCGCTGGTCGCCGTCATGTCACCGGGACACCTCGCGATCGCGCCGAAGGCGGCGTCGGCGCCGGTGCGTTCCACGCCGACGAATGCAGCGAAGAATTCGGATGAACCATCCCATGCGGGCGTCGACCTTGACAAAGAACCACAAGAGGATCCATACGCCGCACCTGTGGGCGCCCGCCCCTCCCCCGGCTCCGGCTCCGATCCCGCCCTCGTCCTGCGCGTGCCCATGGGCCTGCTCGTTCGCCCGCTCGCGGCCGGGTCCGCGCTCGCCCTCGCCCTCTCCGACGTGGCGATGGCGATCGGGCACGCGGGCGCCCGGACCGCGCTGATCGCTCTCGCTCCCGCCGTGCTCGGCGCCCTGGTCGCGCTGATCGCCGTGGCGCTGCGGCCGACCGCACCGACCACCCGGGCGCTGACCCTGGTCGGCGGTGTCGGCTGGACCATCGGCGCCCTGGTCGCGGCCCGCGCTTCGGGCCCGTCGGCCGTCGTGCTCGCCGCGGGCCTGGCGGTGTGCCTGGTCGGCGCGCTTCGCGACCGGCCGGCGCCGCGAACCGCCTGGGCCACGGTCGGCGCGCTGTGCTGGGTCGGCGCGAGCACGGCCGGCGCGGCGGCCTTCGGCGCGGATCGATCCGCCGCCGCACTCGCCGCCGTGTTCGCAGCCGCCCTGCTGTTCCCGTTCGCCGCCACGCTCGCCGGACCCCTCGCCTGCCCGTCCTCGATCGTGCTCGCCGTCGAGGCCGCGGCGGGCACGAGCCTGACGGTCGCGCTGTTGACCGGCGCGCCGAGCTCGCCCGTCGCGTTGGCCATCGCGACGGCGGCGGCCCTGTGCGGCGCGCGCTTCGGCCACCCGGTGCTGCGGCGCGCCTGGCCGCCCGCCGCCGTCGTGCTGTTCACCGCGACGGTGCCGGCCGCGCTGTACCGGCTCGACGCGTCGAACGGCGCGACCGTCCTGGCCGCGGCCGGCACGGCGATGCTCCTGTACCTCGTCGGCGCCCGGCTCCCCCGCCTCGGCCCGGCCGTCCCGATCGCCGCCGCCGCGGCCGTGTGCGCCGCCGGCGTCGCGACCCTGTCCGTGGCCCCCGAGCTGATCTGGCTCGTCCTGGCCGGGGCCGGCCTCACCGCGCTGACCACGCCGGCCGGGCCGCTGCGCCCGCCGGCCCGGATCGCCGCGGTGCCGCTTCTGCTCGTCGCCTACTGGGTCCGGCTCGCCCTGTCCGACGTGCCCCACGCGGAGGCGTACACCGTGCCGCTCGGCCTCGCCCTGCTGGTCGAGGGGCTGCGCCGGCGGCGGGCCAACCCCGACACCACGTCATGGGCGGCCTACGGCGCTCCGCTGGCGGTGTTGCTGCTGCCGTCGTTGCCGCTCGCGGTGGGGCAGGGCGAGCCGGTCCGGCCGGGCCTGCTCGGGATCGCCGCGATCGGCACGCTCCTGGTCGGCGCCCGATTCCGGCTCCGGGCGCCGCTGTTCCTGGGCGCGGGGGTGCTCGCGGTCATCGGCCCGGTGCACCTGCTGCCGCATCTGGCGCCGGTGTACGACGCGGTGCCGCGCTGGGCGATTCTCGGCACGGCGGGGCTGCTGCTGATCGTGGTCGGCGCGGGCTACGAGCGCCGGGTCCGCGACCTCAAGCGGCTGCGCCGCGCGGTGGGCCGGCTCCGGTAACCCGGGCTCGGGTCCGGCTCGGGTCCGCCTCAGGTTCGGGCGCGCAGTTCGTCCAGGACCTCCGCCACACACGCCGGGTCCGCCCGGTACGGCAGATAGAAGCCCAGTCGATCGGCGACCCCGTAGGCGCGCGAGGTCAGTTCGGCCGCGACGTCCTTGGGTTCGCCGATCGCCACCACCCGGCTCAGCAGCGTGTCGTCGACCGCGTGCGGGATGTCCGACCAACGGCCGGCCCGGATCAGCGCGTGCAGTTCGACCTGGAGCGCCCCGTATCCCTCGACGTCGAGCACCGGGCGATAGGCGGGCGTGGACGCGTAGAACGCGACCATCGCCCGCGCGCCCTTGATCGCGGCGCGCATCTCCTCCTCGGTGCGCCCGGCGGCGACGATCACGTCGAGCATCACCGAGAACCGCTCGCGGGTGCGCTGCGACAACACCAGGCCGTCGTTCACCGCGTCGGTGAGCGGGCCGCGCACGAACAGGTCGGTGTTGAGCGGGTGCACGAGCAGCCCGTCGGCGTGCTCGGCGACCGTGGTGATCATGCGCCGACCCACCCCGCCCGCGAGCAGCGGCGGCAGCCCGTACGGGTTCGGCCCGGGGCGCAGCGTCGGTGGCATCAGGGTCAGGTCGAAGAACTCGCCGTGGAAGTCCAGCGGCGTCTCGCGCTGCCAGCAGGTGAGCACCGCCCGCACCGCGCGCAGCGTCTCGGCCATCCGGGCCGCCGGGCGCGACCACTTGGCGGCGTAGCGGCGTTCGATGTGCGCCTTGATCTGGGTGCCCAGGCCGAGCCGGAAACGACCGTGCGAGGCCAGGTGCAGGTCGTACGCGGTGTGCGCGAGGTGGGTCGGGCTGCGCGGGAAGGCCACCGCGATGTTGGTCATGATGTCCACGCCCGCCGCGGCGGCGGGCACCAGGGGCAGGAAGACGTCGTTGGGGCCCTCGAAGGTGAAGACTCCGTCGAAGCCGGCCTCGCGCAACTCCCGGGCCCGATCGCCGGCGCGGGCCAACGGCGCGTCCAGGAGGGTGTCCACCGCCAGTCGGCGCGGGTTCGGCTGCGGCGTCGGCGTGTCGCCCTCGATTTGGTCCACCCTGCTCCCCCACCCTCCGGTTCACCCGCGTGTGCGGGCCGACATACGCCGAGGGCCCGACGGTTTCCCGTCGAGCCCTCGGCGATGCGTCGCGTGACGCGCTCAGCCCTCGATGGGCTCGGCGGTCAGCATGCCCGAGTTGATCTCGCGAAGCGCGATCGACAGCGGCTTCTCGTGCACGTGCGTGTCGACGAGCGGACCCACGTATTCCAGCAGGCCCTCGCCGAGCTGCGAGTAGTAGGCGTTGATCTGCCGAGCACGCTTCGCCGCGTAGATGACGAGGCTGTACTTGGAGTCGGTCGCCTCCAGAAGCTCGTCGATGGGCGGGTTGATGATGCCCTCGGGTGCGGTGGAAGAAGCTGACAAGGCAGGGGCCCTTCGAAAAGCTGTGAAAGCTGTGGGTGAAAGTCGGGCTGCCTGGTGCCGTCTGGCGACTACTGCCGGGCAGCCCGAACGATCAAGATACGTTCATCAAGGCTAGCAGTTCGCGTACGACGTCTTCGACGGACGTGTTGACGAGCGTCATGTCGAATTCGGATTCCGCGGCCAGCTCGACCTTCGCGGCGGCCAGGCGCCGCTCGATGACCTCGGGGGATTCGGTCCCCCGGCCCACCAGACGGCGGACCAGTTCGTCCCACGAGGGCGGGGCGAGGAACACCAGGCGTGCCTCGGGCATCGCCTGCCGCACCTGCCGGGCGCCCTGCAGGTCGATTTCCAGCAGGGTCGGAACATCGGCGTCAAGCCGTTCGAGCACGGGCTGTCGCGGGGTTCCATAACGGTTCCCGGCGAATTCGGCCCATTCGAGCAATTCATCCGAGGCGATCAGTTTGTCGAACTGATCCCCGTCGGTGAAGTGGTACTCCACACCGTCGGTTTCCCCGGGACGGGGTCTACGTGTGGTCGCGGACACAGACAGCCAAACCTCGGGGTGACGGCGGCGCAGGTCGGCGACCACCGTGCTCTTGCCGACCCCGGAGGGGCCGGAGAGCACGATGAGTCGACGGGTGCCGTGCACGGTACGGGGATCGTTGCCGGCGCCCGCGTCAGGACGCGGAGCCACCGAATTCCCGTTCGAGTGCTGCGATCTGGTTCGTGCCGAGACCGCGGACGCGCCGGGTCTCGGAAATGTTCAGCTTCTCCATGAGCTGCTTGGCGCGCACCTTGCCGACGCCGGGGAGGGATTCCAGGAGGGCGGAGACCTTCATCTTGCCCACGACCGGATTGTCCTTGCCCTCCTTGATGACGTCGCTGAGCGAAGCACCGGAGTTCTTGAGCCGGTTCTTCACCTCGGCGCGCTCCCGCCGAGCCGCAGCGGCTTTGGCGAGCGCATCCGCGCGTTCTTCGGGGGTCAGGGGTGGGAGAGCCACGCCGTGTCACCTCGGACTTCGTTGCGATCCTCAAGGCCGCCCGGCTCGGACGGCCACCAACAAACAGTGGAACCTAGCTGGTCAGAGCGTCCGCGGCAACGCGCGACACTCCACCGGGCCGGCTCACGAGGGAGCCTAGTCGGCGAATCGGTCCGCGTCGCCCGAATCGATGGGAAAAGCCCGGCTACCTGCGCCAAAACCCAAACCTGACGGAGCGTCGGACGAATTCGGGGCAGCCGGAGGCCACATCCGCGCCTCCATCCCCCCTCCCACCACTCTTGCGCGACGGCCCCGGCCACAGTCGCACACTCCCGACGGGACCGTCGGACCGATCGACACGGCGCAGGCACGGACGGGCCGGTCGGCATGGTCGGCGTGGTCGGCATGGTCGGCGCGAGGGGGCCGCAGCGGTGGGCGTGGAGGACGGGCGGCGGCTCGGGGGCGATCCGTGCCGCCTCCGGCGCGGCGCTCGGCCGTCACGGCCGCCTCGGGCGCCCGGGGGCCGGGTTCGGTGCCCCGGGGCCCGGAGGGGTGGGCGGGCTCCGCACAGCCGCCCCAGTGGCATCCGCGGGCCATCCCACGTTCGCGCTCTGTCCACCGGGCGCCGGTAGGGGGCGGCGAGTGCGACAAGTGGGACGAACGGGGCCGGGTCGCCGCCCCACCACGCGCTACCGCGCGGCCAGGCCCGCCGCGATCGTGCGCGCCGCCTCGGCGACGTCCGCCGCGCCGGTGATCGGCCGGCCGATCACCAGCAGGTCCGCACCGTCCGCCAACGCCTGCTCGGGCGTGGCCACCCGACTCTGGTCGCCGAGCGCCGCCCCGGCCGGCCGTACGCCCGGCGTGATCAGCACGATGCCGGCCCCCACCTCGGCGCGCACCGCCGCCACCTCGCGCGGCGAGCACACGATCGCCCGGGCGCCCGCCGCGACCGCGAGCCCCGCCAGCCGCCGGGCCGCCTCGATCGAGGGACCGGCCAGCCCGACCGCGGCCAGGTCGGCCTCGGCCATCGAGGTCAGCACGGTCACCGCGACGATGTTCACCTCGGGCGCCGCGTCCGCCGCGGCCCGGATCATCGCCGTCCCGCCGCTCGCGTGCACCGTCAGGTAGGTCGGCGCCAGCCGGGCCACCGAACGCACCGCGCCCGCCACCGTGTTCGGGATGTCGTGCAGCTTCAGGTCCAGGAACACGTCCCGGCCGCCGCTGGCCTCCCGGGCGCCCGAGACCGCGTCCGCGCCGTCGCGCAGGAAGACCTCCAGGCCGACCTTGACCGTGCTCACGTACGGGCCCGCGGCCTTGGCCCACGCGAGCGCGCGGTCCAGGTCCGGGGCGTCCAGGGCCACCGCCACGGGTGCGAGGTTGCTCATCGAAATCCCACTCTCCTCGACATCGAAAATTCGTCCGCCCACGGGCCCGGACAGTGCGCCCGAACACGAACCACGCCCCGGCCCGGACACGGCGATGCCGGCACGAACCCCGTCCGTACCGGCATCTGCCCCGCCCACGCCTCGCGCTCAGCGGTGCGCGTACCCGATCGCCGCCTCCAGCGATCCGAAACCGCGGGCGATCAACGCCGCCCGCAACTCGTCCAGGATCCGCACCGGCGAGGACGGATCGTTGAAGATCACCGTGCCCACCGACACGGCCGCCGCGCCGGCCAGGATGAACTCCAGCGCGTCCAGACCGGTCCGGATGCCGCCCATGCCGACGATCGGCACCTGCGCCATCTGCCCGTCCAGCATCGCCGCGTGCACCTGGTAGACGCAGCGCACCGCGACCGGCCGCACCGCCGGGCCGGAGAGCCCGCCGGTGATGCCCGCGAGCACCGGCTTCATCGTGTCCGGGTCGATCGCCATGCCGAGCAGCGTGTTGATCATCGACAGCCCGTCGGCGCCCGCCTCGACGCACGCCCGGGCGATGTCCACGATCGACGTCACGTCCGGCGAGAGTTTGGCCAGCACCGGCACCTGCGGGTCCGCCACGTCGCGGACCGCCCGGATCACGTCGTAGGACGTGGCCGGGTTGCAGGCGAACACCTGGCCGCGGTTGGCCACGTTCGGACACGAGATGTTGGCCTCGATGCCGACCACGCCGGGCGCGCCCTTGAGCCGCTCGGCCAGCGCCACGAAGTCGTCCACGTGCCCGCCCGCGATGGACACGATCGTGCGCCCGCCGCGCGCCGCCAGCCACGGCAGGTCGCGCTCGACGAAGGCGTCGATCCCGGGGCCCTGGAGGCCGATCGAGTTGAGCATCCCGGACGGCGTCTCGGCCATCCGCGGGGTGGCCCGACCCGAACGCGGGTACGGCATGATCGTCTTGGTGACCACCGCGCCGATCGCGGCCGGCTCGAAGAACTTGGCCAACTCCTTGCCGTAGCCGGCACAGCCCGAGGCCGTGGTCACCGGGTTCGGCAGCAGCGTGGAACCGATCCGGGTGGCCAGGTCGATCCCGCCGCCCGGCAGCATGATCGTGGACGGCGGCGCGTCGTCGAAGTCGCCCGCGTCCTCGTTGTCGGCGAAATTGTCGGCGAAACCGCCGTAGCCGTCGGTCATCAGTGCGCTCCCATCGCCGCTGCGCCCTCGATGTCCGCCGGAATCGTGCCGGCGTCGTCCCAGCGCACCTTGGTGCCGTCGAAGCACGGACCGTCCACACACGAGCGGACGAACCGGCTGACGCCGTCGTCGCCGACCACCGGGAGCACGCACGTCATGCATACCCCGACGCCGCAGGCCATCGACTCCTCGACCGCGGTGAACACGCGCGCGTCGTGCGCGCTCGCCACCTCGGTGACCGCGCGCAGCATGCCCATCGGCCCGCACGCGTAGACGACGTCGGCCTCCACGGCGGTCAGCACCTCGGGCAGCGGCCCGGTGACGAAGCCGCGCACACCCTCCGAGCCGTCGTCGGTGGTGACCACCACGTCCTCGGTGATCGCCTGCGCCTGGTCCACGCCGTACAGCCGCTCCGCCGTCGCCGCGCCGAGCACGAAGGCGACCGAGCCGCCGTCGGCGACGATCCGCTCGGCGAGCGCGAACATCGGCGCGCTGCCGTAGCCGCCGGCCACCATCACCGCGCTGACCGGCTCGGCCGGCAGCGGGAACGGCGTGCCCAGCGGCGCGACCACGTTCACGCTGTCGCCCACCCGAAGCCGGGCCAACTCGCGGGTGCCGCGCCCGGCCTCGGCGAAGACCACGTCGATGGTCTCGGCGGCCGGGTCGGCGCGGTGGATGGAGAACGCGCGGCGCAGCAGCATCGCCGAGTCCACGCCGCCGATCGCCACGGCGACGAAGTGACCGGGTTCGACGCGGGCGGCGATCCCGGGGGCGCGCAGCACCAGGCGGTGGTACGCGCCCGCGGGTTCGCGGCCGACGATCTCCGCCTGCACCTGCAGGGGAAGTGCCATCGGTGTCGTCAGCCCTTTCGGTGGGACGTGATGTGGTCGGCGTGCTCCTGGAGCGAGCGGACCCCGATGTCGCCCGCGATCAGCGACTGGATGCCCTGGACCGCCGCGGCGAAGCCCTGCACCGTGGTGATGCAGGGGACGCCCCGGGTGACCGCGGCGGTGCGGATCTCGTAGCCGTCGAGTCGACCGCCCGTGCCGAACGGGGTGTTGACGATCAGCTCGACGTCGCCGTCGTGGATCAGCTGCACGATGGTGCGCTCGCCGGCCGGGCCCGGGCCCTCGCTGTGCTTGCGCACCGCGGTGGCGGGCACGCCGTTGCGGCGCAGCACCTCGGCGGTGCCCTCGGTGGCCAGGATCTCGAAGCCCATGTCGTGCATGGCCTTGACGGGGAACACCATGGAGCGCTTGTCCCGGTTGGCGAAGGACACGAACGCGCGTCCCTTGAGCGGCAGCGAACCGTACGCGCCGGCCTGGGACTTGGCGTAGGCGGTGCCGAACACCGCGTCGATGCCCATCACCTCGCCGGTGGAGCGCATCTCGGGGCTGAGCACGGTGTCCACGCCGCGGCCCTTGGTGTCGCGGAAGCGGTTCCAGGGCAGGACCGCCTCCTTGACCGCGATCGGCGCGTCCATCGGCAGGGTGCCGCCGTCGCCCTCGGCCGGGAGCAGGCCCTCGGCGCGCAGTTCGGCGATCGTGGCGCCGAGCGAGACGCGCGCGGCGGCCTTGGCCAGCGGCACGGCGGTGGCCTTGGACACGAACGGCACGGTCCGCGAGGCGCGCGGGTTGGCCTCCAGGACGTAGAGGATGTCGCCGGAGAGCGCGAACTGGATGTTGATCAGGCCGCGGACACCGACGCCGTGCGCGATGCCCAGGGTGGCCGCGCGCAGTCGCTTTATGTCGTGCGCGCCCAGCGTGATCGGCGGCAGCGCGCAGGCCGAGTCGCCGGAGTGGATGCCGGCCTCCTCGATGTGCTCCATCACGCCGCCGAGGTACAGGTCCTCGCCGTCGTAGAGCGCGTCCACGTCGATCTCGATGGCGTCGTCGAGGAAGCGGTCGACCAGGACCGGGTGCTCGCTGACCAACCCGGCGTTCTGCTCCAGGTAGGTCGCCAGGGAGGGTTCGTCGTAGACGATCTCCATGCCGCGCCCGCCGAGCACGTACGAGGGGCGCACCAGCACCGGGTAGCCGATCTCCGCGGCGATGGCGCTGGCCTCGCCGAAGGAGAACGCGGTGCCGTGCTTGGGCGCGAGCAGTCCGGCCTCGGCCAGCACTCGGCCGAACGCGCCGCGCTCCTCCGCGAGGTGGATCGCCTCGGGCGAGGTGCCCACGATCGGCACGCCCGCGTCCTTGAGCTTTTGCGCCAGGCCCAGCGGGGTCTGCCCGCCGAGCTGGACGAGTACGCCCGCGACCGGTCCGGCCTGGGTCTCGGCGTACACGATCTCCAGCACGTCCTCCAGGGTGAGCGGCTCGAAGTAGAGCCGGTCGGAGGTGTCGTAGTCGGTGGAGACGGTCTCCGGGTTGCAGTTGACCATCACGGTCTCGTAGCCCGCGTCGTGCAGCGCGAAGGCGGCGTGCACACACGAGTAGTCGAACTCGATGCCCTGCCCGATGCGGTTGGGCCCGGAGCCGAGGATGATCACGGCCGGCTTGGTGCGCGGCGCGACCTCCGTCTCCTCGTCGTAGGACGAGTAGTGGTACGGGGTGCGCGCGGCGAACTCGGCGGCGCAGGTGTCCACGGTCTTGTACACCGGCCGCACGCCGAGCGCCTGGCGCACCTCGCGCACGACCTCCTCGCGCATCCCGCGGATCGCCGCGATCTGCCCGTCGGACAGGCCGTGCCGCTTGGCCAGGCGCAGCACCTCGGGGGTCGGCTCCGCCGCATCGCGGACCTCGCCGGCGATCTCGTGGATCAGGTACATCTGGTCCAGGAACCACGGGTCGATCCCGGTCGCCTCGAACAGCTCCTCGGGCGTGGCGCCGGCCCGGATGGCGTCCATGACCACGTTGATCCGGCCGTCGGTGGGCTTCTCGGCGGCGACCAGCAGCTCGTCCTTGGCGCCGACCTCGGAGACGAAGTCGAACTGCGAGCCCTTCTTCTCCAGCGAGCGCAGCGCCTTGTTCAGCGCCTCGGTGAAGTTGCGGCCGATCGCCATCGCCTCGCCGACCGACTTCATGGTCGTGGTCAGGCGGTCGTCGGCGGCCGGGAACTTCTCGAAGGCGAAGCGCGGGACCTTGACCACGACGTAGTCGAGCGTGGGCTCGAAGCTGGCCGGGGTCTCCTTGGTGATGTCGTTGGGGATCTCGTCGAGCGTGTAGCCGATGGCGAGACGGGCGGCGATCTTGGCGATCGGGAAGCCGGTCGCCTTGGAGGCCAGCGCCGAGGAGCGGGAGACGCGCGGGTTCATCTCGATCACGATCACCCGGCCGTCGTCCGGGTTGACCGCGAACTGGATGTTGCAGCCGCCGGTGTCCACGCCGACCTCGCGGATGACCGCGATACCGATGTCGCGCAGGTTCTGGTACTCGCGGTCGGTCAGCGTCATCGCCGGCGCCACGGTGATCGAGTCGCCGGTGTGCACGCCCATCGGGTCGAAGTTCTCGATGGAGCAGACGACCACGACGTTGTCGTGCTTGTCGCGCATCAGCTCCAGCTCGTACTCCTTCCAGCCGAGGATGGACTCCTCCAGGAGCACCTCGGTGGTCGGCGACAGGGTCAGGCCCTGGCCGGCGATCCGGCGCAGGTCGTCCTCGTCGTGTGCGAAGCCGGAGCCGGCGCCGCCCATGGTGAAGGAGGGGCGCACCACGACGGGGTAGCCGCCGAGGGTGTCCACGCCGGCGAGTACGTCCTCCATCGAGTGGCAGATCACCGAGCGGGCCGACTCGCCGTGTCCGATCTTCTCCCGCACCCGCTCGACCACGCCCTTGAACAGGTCGCGGTCCTCGCCCTTTTGGATCGAGTCGAGGTTGGCGCCGATCAGTTCGACGTCGTACCTCTCCAGCACGCCGTTCTCGCTGAGCGAGACCGCGATGTTGAGCGCGGTCTGCCCGCCGAGGGTGGGCAGCAGCGCGTCGGGGCGCTCCTTGGCGATGATCTTCTCGACGAACTCGGGGGTGATCGGCTCGACGTAGGTCGCGTCGGCGATCTCCGGGTCGGTCATGATCGTGGCCGGGTTGGAGTTGACCAGGATCACCCGCAGGCCCTCGGCCTTGAGGATGCGGCACGCCTGGGTGCCGGAGTAGTCGAACTCGGCGGCCTGGCCGATGACGATCGGGCCCGAGCCGACGACCAGGACGGACTTCAGGTCGTTGCGCTTAGGCACTCTTGGTCTCCATCAGCGTGACGAAACGGTCGAACAGGTAGGCGGAGTCGTGCGGTCCGGCCGCGGCCTCCGGGTGGTACTGCACGCTGAACGCGGGCCGGTCGAGCAGCCGCAGGCCCTCGACCACGTCGTCGTTGAGGCACACGTGGCTGACCTCGGCGCGCCCGTACGGGGTGTCCGAGACGGTGTCCAGCGGCGCGTCCACGGCGAAGCCGTGGTTGTGCGCGGTGACCTCGACCCTGCCGGTCGTGCGGTCCTGCACGGGCTGGTTGATCCCGCGGTGGCCGTACTTGAGCTTGTAGGTGCCGAAGCCGAGCGCGCGCCCGAGCAGCTGGTTGCCGAAGCAGATCCCGAAGAACGGGGTGCCCTGGTCCAGGACCGCGCGCAGCAGCTCGATCTGGTGGGTGGCGGTGGCCGGGTCGCCGGGGCCGTTGGAGAAGAACACCCCGTCGGGGGCGACGGCGTTGACCTCCTCCAGGGTCGCGGTCGCGGGCAGCACGTGCACCTCGATGCCGCGCTCGGCCATCCGGTGCGGGGTCATGCCCTTGATGCCCAGGTCGAGCGCGGCGACGGTGAAGCGCTTGGTGCCGATCGCGGGGACCACGTAGGCGGCGTCGGTGCTGACCTGTTCGGCGAGGTCGGCGCCGGCCATCTCGGGGCTGGTGCGCACCCGCTCGAGCAGCGCGGCCTCGTCGGCGTGCGCGGCGTCGCCGGAGAAGATGCCGACCCGCATCGCGCCGCGCTCGCGCAGGTGCCGGGTCAGCGCGCGGGTGTCGACGCCGCTGATGCCGACCACGCCGTAGCGCGTCAGTTCGTCGTCGAGCGAGCGGCGCGAGCGGTGGTTGGAGGGCACCCGGGCGGGGTCGCGGACGACGTAGCCGGAGACCCAGATGCGCGACGACTCGGGGTCCTCGTCGTTGACGCCGGTGTTGCCGACGTGCGGGGCGGTCATCACCACGACCTGGCGGTGGTACGAGGGGTCGGTCAGGGTCTCCTGGTAGCCCGACATGCCGGTGGAGAACACCGCCTCGCCGAACGTCTCCCCCACCGCGCCGTAGGCGCTGCCGCGGAATGTGCGTCCGTCCTCGAGGACGAGCACCGCAGGCGTCGTGGCCCGTCCGGTCATTGCGGTCACGTGACCGATCCTTCCTGGTGGTTCATTACAGCCGTGCCGGCGGTCGCCGGCGGATCCCCGGCGATCAGCCGGGTGATGGTCTCGATCCACGCGTCGTGGTCGTCGGGGTGGTCGCCGCGAAAGCCCGAGTCGAGCGTGGTGTCGCCGTGCGTCCAGGTGATCACCAGCAGGCCGCCCTCGGGCAGCACCTTCCCGGCGATGCCCTTCTCGTGCCGCACGCCGGTGAGCGCGGCGGCGGGAACGAAGAAGTCGGTCGCGGCGGGTCGCTCGACCACCAGGCCGTCGGCGCGCAGGGTCAGCTCGACCGGGCTGCGGGTGCCCAGGCCATGCGCGACCACCCGGTCCAGCCAGTCGCCGGCCGTGGTGCTGCCGAAGTAGCGGCCGACCAGCGGCGGCAGCAGCGGCGCGGCGCCGGAGTCGGGCGCGGTGTGCAGTTCGGGCAGCGCGGCCTGGCGTTGACCGCGCTTTTTCCAGGCGCGCCACATCAGCAGGTAGATGCCGAGGACGAAGACGAGGCAGATGCCGATCCAGAGGATGCGACCGCCCCAGTCCGTCACCTCCGCCGACTTGCGGTCGGCGGCGAGCAGCAGCAGGTCGTGGTGGGCGTTGCCTGAGGTCACGCGAGCTTCCCGTCGATCACCGTGGGTACGCCGCGCAGGAACGTGGCGACCACCTTGCCGGGCAGGACCAGGCCGGCGTAGGGGGTGTTACGGCTGCGCGAGGCGAGTTCGGACGGTTCGACCGTACGCCGTGCGCCCGGGTCGACCAGCACCAGGTTGGCGGGCTCGCCGACGGCGATCGGGCGACCGTGTCCGTCGAGCCGGCCGATGTCGGCGGGGCGGGTGGACATGCGGTCGGCCACGCCCGCCCAGTCGAGCAGGCCGGTGTCGACCATGGTCTCCTGCACGATCGACAGCGCCGTCTCCAGGCCGAGCATGCCCATCGCGGCGACCGCCCACTCGCAGTCCTTGTCCTCGCTGGGGTGCGGGGCGTGGTCGGTGGCGACCGCGTCGATCGTGCCGTCGGCGAGGGCCTCGCGCAGCGCGGTGACGTCGGCGGCGGTGCGCAGCGGCGGGTTGACCTTGTAGACCGGGTCGTAGCTGCGCACGAGCTCGTCGGTGAGCAGCAGGTGGTGGGGGGTGACCTCGGCGGTGACGTTCCAGCCCTTGGACTTGGCCCAGCGCAGGATCTCCACGGAGCCGGCGGTGGAGACGTGGCACACGTGCAGGCGCGAGCCGACGTGCGCGGTGAGCAGCACGTCGCGGGCGATGATCGACTCCTCGGCGACGGCGGGCCAGCCGCGCAGGCCCAGTTCGCCGGAGACGGTGCCCTCGTTCATCTGGGCGCCCTCGGTCAGCCGGGGCTCCTGCGCGTGCTGGGCGACCACGCCGTCGAACGCCTTCACGTACTCCAGCGCGCGGCGCATGATGACCGCGTCGTCGACGCACTTGCCGTCGTCGGAGAACACCCGCACGCGGGCGGCGGAGTCGGCCATCGCGCCGAGTTCGGCCAGGCGCTTGCCCTCCAGGCCGACGGTGACCGCGCCGACGGGGTGCACGTCGCACCGGCCGCTCTCCTGGCCGAGCCGCCAGACCTGCTCGACGGTGCCGGCGGTGTCCGCGACGGGGTCGGTGTTGGCCATCGCGTGCACCGCGGTGAAGCCGCCCAGGGCCGCGGCGTTCGCGCCGGTGGCCACCGTCTCGGCGTCCTCGCGGCCGGGCTCGCGCAGGTGGGTGTGCAGATCGACGAGGCCCGGCAGGAGGATCTGCCCGGCGGCCTCGACGACGGTGGCGTCCTCGGCGGTGAGGCCGGCGCCGATCCCGGCGATCAGGCCGTCGCGGATGAGCACGTCCTGCGCGTCGCCGCCGAGGATCCTGGCGTCCTTGATCAGGTAGGTGCTCACTGGGCGATCTCCTCGGTGCCGGTGCCGCCGTTCGACGCGCTCGCGGCGCCGGGGGTGCTGGGGGTGCTTGTGGTGACGCTGCTGGGGGTGCTCTGGGCGGGTTCGTTGCCGCCCAGGAGCAGGTACAGGACCGCCATGCGCACGCTGACGCCGTTGGTGACCTGCTCGACGATGGTCGAGCGGGTCGAGTCGGCAACCTCGGCGGCGATCTCCATACCGCGGTTCATCGGGCCGGGGTGCATCACGATGGCGTGCTCGGGGAGCATCGCCATGCGGCGCAGGTCCAGGCCGTAGCGGCGGGAGTACTCGCGCTCGGTGGGGAAGAACGCGGCGTTCATCCGCTCGCGCTGCACCCGCAGCATCATCACCGCGTCGGACTTGGGCAGCGGCGCGTCCAGGTCGTAGGACACCGTGCAGGGCCAGGTCTCCACGCCGATCGGGAGCAGCGTGGGCGGCGCGACGAGGGTGACCTCGGCGCCGAGGGTGGCCAGCAGGAGCACGTTGGAGCGGGCCACGCGGCTGTGCAGGACGTCGCCCACGAGGGTGATCCGGCGGCCTTCGAGGTCGCCCCGGCCACCGGCCAGCCTGCGGCGCATGGTGAACGCGTCGAGCAGGGCCTGGGTGGGGTGCTCGTGGGTGCCGTCGCCGGCGTTGACCACCGAGCCGCGCAGCCAGCCGGAGCCGGCCAGGCGGTGCGGCGCGCCGGAGGCGTGGTGGCGGATGACGACCGCGTCGGCGCCCATCGCCTGCAGGGTCAGCGCGGTGTCCTTGAGCGATTCGCCCTTGGAGACCGAGGAGCCCTTGGCGGAGAAGTTGATCACGTCGGCGGACAGGCGCTTGGCGGCGGCCTCGAAGGAGATCCGGGTGCGGGTGGAGTCCTCGAAGAACAGGTTGACCACGGTGCGGCCGCGCAGCGTCGGCAGCTTCTTGATCGGCCGCTCGGCGATGTGCGCGAGTTCTTCGGCGGTGTCGAGGATCAGGATGGCGTCGTCGCGGGTGAGGTCCGCGGCCGAGATCAGGTGGCGCTTCACTGGCTACTTCTCCGCGTCGGTGTGGGCGGCGGGGTCGGCCGCGCGGGTGCCGAGCAGGACCGCGTCGCGGCCGTCGTACTCGGCGAGGTGGACCTTGACGGTCTCGCGCTGTGAGGTGGGCAGGTTCTTGCCCACGTAGTCGGCGCGGATCGGGAGTTCGCGGTGGCCGCGGTCGACCAGGACGGCCAGTTGCACCGCGCGCGGGCGGCCGATGTCATTGAGCGCGTCGAGCGCGGCGCGGATGGTGCGCCCGGAGTAGAGCACGTCGTCGACCAGGACCACGAGCTTGCCGTCGATGCCCTCGGCGGGGATCTCGGTGCGCTCCAGCGCGCGGGCCGGGCCCAGGCGCAGGTCGTCGCGGTACATGGTGATGTCGAGTGCGCCGACGGGGACCTTGGTGCCGTCCTCGATGGAGGCGAGTCGTTCGCCGAGCCGGCGGGCCAGGGCCACGCCTCGGGTCGGGATGCCCAGGAGCACCACGTCGTCGGCGCCCTTGGCGCGTTCGACGATCTCGTGGGCGATGCGGGTCAGTGCCCGGTTGATGTCGGAGGGATCCAGGACCGTACGGGCGGTGGCCGGGTCGAGGTCCTTCGGACGGGCGGCCGACGTGCCGCCAGGGGTGTTGCGGGGTGCTGTCATGGGAAACAGACCTCCTTCCCCGTCTCACAGGACGGGCTTTAAAGGACGCCGGGGTACGTCCCTCACAGTATCAGCCAACATCATCAGTCTTTCGGCCGCCCGGACCGGTGGATCGAGCCGGGGCATATGCCGTGGAAGCGCGCGTAAAGGTGCCTCTCACCTGCATGAATCCGGCTTTGTAGGCCGTTCGGCTTGACGGACGCAAATTACTCTGCGTAACCTCACAATGAGTCACCACCGGGCCAAACGCGACAGTCGCGACGTGCCGAACCTCGCAGCTTCGGGGAGAGTTCGAGGTACAGAAAGCCGGCCCGGAGGTAGCCACCCCATCGGTTCGGCCAACCACCGGTGGACCTTCACGGTCAGTCACCTGTTTTGGGAGCGAGATGTCCAGCGACTACGCCAAGCAGCTCGGGGCGAAGCTCCGCGCGATCCGGACCCAGCAGGGCCTGTCCCTGCACGGCGTCGAGGAGAAGTCCCAGGGCCGCTGGAAGGCCGTCGTCGTCGGTTCGTACGAACGCGGCGACCGTGCGGTAACCGTGCAGCGCCTGGCCGAGCTCGCCGACTTCTACGGCGTCCCCGTGCAGGAGCTGCTGCCCGGCGGCACCCCGAACGGCGCCGCCGAGCCGCCGCCGCGCCTGGTGCTCGACCTGGAGCGGCTGCAGACGGTCCCGTCGGACCAGGCCGGCCCGCTCCAGCGCTACGCGGCCACCATCCAGAGCCAGCGCGGCGACTACAACGGCAAGGTGTTGTCGATCCGCCAGGACGACCTGCGCACCCTGGCCGTGATCTACGACCAGTCGCCGAGCGTTCTGACCGAGCAGCTGATCGGGTGGGGCGTGCTCAACCCGGAGGCGCGTCGGGCCGTGGAGCACCAGAGCAACGCGTGACGATGTGACGGCGGAGCGTGACTCCGCCGGGCGGAAAACCTTGCGGGAACCTCGAAGGGTCCCGGAGCCGATCGGCTCCGGGACCCTTCACCTTATGTACGCTCCGCGGCCTCAGCCGGATTCGCGGACCACCACGCGCGGGTGCACGACCATGCGCCCGCCGGGCCGGTAGTCGCGGCCCCGGATCAGCGTGGTGATCGCGTCCGAGGCGCCGGAGCCCATCGTCCGGGTGTGCATCGAGACGCTGGTCAGCCGGGGCCAGACCAGGTCGCAGAACGGCAGGTCGTCGGCGCCGACCACGGCCATGTCCTCGGGCACCGACCAGCCGCACTCGCGCAGCGCCGAGATGATCATCAGGGCGAAGTCGTCGTTGCCGGCGAAGACCGCGGTGGGCGGCTCGCTCTCGCGCTGCCACTGGCGCACGATCGCCAGCACGTCCTCGCGCACGTAGCCCACGTCCACCCGGCGCAGCGACACGCCCGCGTCCTCGGCGGCGGCCTGGGCGCCCGCCCAGCGCTCCTCGCCGAGGAAGGCCAACGGCCCGGACGGGACCAGGCAGGCCAGTCGGCGGTGGCCGCGGTCGATGAGGTGGCGGACCGCGACGCGGCCGGTGTCGCGGTTGTCGAAGATCGCGGTGGGCACGTCCGGGTGCTCCTCGCGCCCCCACGCGAAGATCGCCCGCACCCCCGCCCGCTTGAGCACGTCGACCGCGCCTCCGGTGAGCCGATTCGACTCCGCCATCACCGCGAGCGGGCGCAGCGCTGCCCACTGGCGGGCCGCGTCCGCGCCGCGCGAGGTGCGGTCGGCGTGGATGAGCAGGCTCAACTCGTGCCGGTTCAGCGCCTCGGTGAGTTCGTCGATGAACGCCTCGAGGAGTTGCCCCATGGGCTGCAGCGGCAGCGGGAAGAGCACCACGTCGCTGTTGCCCGAGCGCAGCGACCGGGCGGGCGCGCTGGGCGCGTAGCCCAGTTCGCGCACGGCGAGCATCACCCGCTCGCGGGTCTGCGCGCTGACCCGGACCCCGGGCGGCGAGTTGAGCACGTAGCTCACGGTGGACCTGGACACGCCGGCGAGTCGGGCGACGTCCGAACTGGTGGGGGGTTTGGCCCCCGCCTCCGGCACGCTCATCCGCGACCCCCCGGGCGGCAAGTGACCGACTTCGTGCTCGTCATCTCGACGACACCCCCTACCGCACCCGCGCGCGGGGCCGGCCCGCGCGCAACCGATGACCACCGGATCACAGGGACACGCGATCCGTTACCGCTTGGTTAGCCGGCACAACCTTGGCCGTAATCGCTCGAATGCGCTACCGACGCGTGTCGGTCGTTACAAGATCACTCGCAGTGACGATTCGCTGCGCAACGCACTTCGTTCAAGCCTTGAACGATCAAATCGTTATCTAGTCGGGCTGATTTCACGTTGTGGATCCATTCCCCTGCTTATTCGTGTCACCTAGGCTCCGGTCCCAACACCACATCAAACGATTCGGGACCTCCGTGCAGGGAGGGTTTCGAATCCCCTCCATCGGACGGTCCACATGAGTTCGACCACCACAGAGGAGCCCGGCTCCTCGTCGCCGGCACCGGCGTCCGTCGCGGATCCCGAGAACACCGGATACAAGGTCGCGCCGCTGTACGCCACGTTGCCCCTGGCCAACGTCGCGCTCTACATGTTGTGGCTGGGCGTGGGGATCTACCTGCTCCCGGCGCAGGTGATCCACATCAAGGGCGTGCCCGACCAGGAAGCGCTCAAGTGGCCGATCTTCTGGGGCGCGCTGTTCGCCACGGTCGGCAATCCGCTGTTCGGAAAGCTGTCCGACATCACCCGGTCGCGCTTCGGCCGCCGATCGCCGTTCATCCTGTTCTGCGCGATCGTCGGCGCGATCGCCCTGTGCTTCCAGGCCAACGCCGACTCGATCGCGGTCGTGGGTCTGACCTGGGGCATCATCCAGTTCATCATGAACGGGTACCAGGCCGCGCTGACCGCGGTCATGCCCGACCGGGTGCCCGCGAGCAAGTACGGCATGTTCTCCGCGATGATCGGCCTGGGCATCCCGGCGGGCACGATCGTGGTCTCGCTGCTCCTCGCCGGCGTCGACCTCGACATGATCGGGATCGATGCCCAAATCGGCGGGTTCGACGGAAAGTTCGCCGACCCGGCCGACGGCGGGGCCAAGGGCTTCTACCTGATCGCCGCGATCCTGGTGGCCGCAGCGGTGATCTTCGTGATCGTCAGCCCGGACCGGTCCACCAAGGACCTGCCGCGCGAGAAGTTCGAGTTCATCGGCTTCGTCAAGGGCTTCTGGGTCTCGCCGCGCGACCACGCGGACTTCTTCATCGCCCTGGTCTCGCGCCTCGGCGTGATGCTCGGCTACATGGTGGTGCTGCAGTTCAACTACTTCATCCTGCTGATGTACGTGAAGATCCCGCCGGGCGAGGTGTTGGCCAAGCTGGGCACCCTGACGGTGATCAACTCGGTGGTGACCATCGCCGCCGCGATCGTGATCGGCCCGCTCGTGGACCGGGTCGGCCGCGTCAAGCCGTTCGTGGTCGCCTCGGGCGCCGGCGCGGCCCTGTCCCTGGTGATCCCGATGATCTGGGCCACCGAGGACGGCATGATCGCGTTCCAGGTCGCCAACGGCCTGTTCTTCGGCATGTACATGGCCGTCGACATGGCCCTGATCACCCAGGTCCTCCCCCGCCCCCAGGACGTCGGCAAGGACATGGGCCTGATCAACATAGCCAACGCCGGCCCCCAGATCGCCGCCCCGTTCCTGGCCCCCTTCCTGGTCGACGACCTGGACTTCGGCTACAAGGGCCTCTTCGCCTTCGCCGCCGCGATCTCGCTGCTCGGCGCGTTGCTCGCCCTGCTGGTCAAGCGCGTGCGGTGAGGGGTGGGCCGGGGGCGGCGGTCGGGGGCGGCGGGTCGGGGCGGCCGGGGGCGGCGCGGCCGAGGGGAAGCCCGGCCGAGGGGGCGGGCCGGCTGAGGGGGCGGGCCGGCCGCGAGGAAGCCCGACCGAGGGCGCGGGCCGGCCGAGGGGGCAGGCCAGCCGAGAGAAAGCCCGACCGAACTGGGCGGGCCGGCCGAGGGGACCGGCCAGCCAAGGGGCAGCCCAGCTCAGAGGACCGGCCAGCTCAGGGGACCGGCCAGCCAAGAGGCGGCCCAGCCGAGAGGGCAGTTCAGCCGAGAGGCGGCCCGACCGAGGGGGCGGGCCGACCGAGGGGGCCGGCCAGCCGGGGGGGCAGCCCGACCGAGAGGGCAGGCCGACCGAGAGGGCAGGCCGGCCGAGAGGAAGCCCGACCGAGTCGGGCGGGCCGGCCGAGGGGACCGGCCCCAAGGGCCAGCCCAGCCCAGGGGGCCGGCCACCCAAGGGCCAGCCCAGCCGAGGGGGCGGCCCAGCCGAAGGGCGGCCGGCCTAAAGGAAACCCGGCCCAGGGGCGGGTTGGCCGAGTGGCAGCGCGGCACAGCCGAACCCCCGGCCCGCCCCCGACCCGGCCGAGCCAAATCCCCCGTCTGCCCCGACCCGGCCCCCAACCCGGCTGCGGCCGACCATCGGTTGGAGTCGGGCCGAGTCAGGCCGGCCGGGACAGCGGAGTGCCGTGGCGATCTCACCCCCGACGGCGTGGCACGCAGGCCCACCGACGGCCTTGCCCCGCGAAATGCGGCGGGGCCGTTGAGGGTGATGCCGGCCCATCGACGGGCTTGGCCCTGCGAAGTGCGGGAAGGCCGCTGGAGGTAACGCGGGCCCATCGGCGAGCCTTGCGCCGCGAAGGTCGGCAGGACCGTTGAAGGCAATACAGGCCCATCGACGAACCTGGCCCTGCGAAGTGCGGCAGAACCCCCCAGAGGTGATGAAGGTGAGTCGTGGTGGGCGTGGTGGAGTGGTTTCTCCTTCGTTGCGCTGCGTCGGGGGGGGCGGAAGGGGGGAGGGCAGGTGCCGCTGCGCGGCGCCTGGTGGGGTTCCGGCTCCGCTGCGCTGCACCGGTGGTGGAGGGGGTTGCGGCTCCGCTGCGCTCCACCGTTGCCTGGGTCGGCGCGGCCATGGGTCGTGAGTCGACCCCGGCCGGCGAGCGGGTCGCGGGAGCAGCGCGCGCCCTCCAGACGCCCCACTTACGCGCCAGGATCTACGTGCAGGCTCTAGACCTACTACCGGGTCTGGACCCACTACCGGGCGCTGAACCACTCCCGAGTTCTGGACCCGCTGCTGTGTCCCGGACCCGGTGTCGGCGTACTGACCAAACCACCAAAGTGCTCACCCGTGTACGGATGAAGGTGCTCAGCTAAGGAAGTGAGGGTGGCCGATCGGGGTCGACGTGCTTGGGTGACTTGGCGTAGACCTTCAGCATCACCCACCGCACCCCGGACGGGTCCCGGCCGACAGCGAGGTGCACGTCGTATTCCGACGTGTTCCGCATGTACTCAGGCCGCGAGGCCGCGAAGGCGGTCCAGGCGTCGCGCTTCGCCGTTTCGTCGTCAGGCCAGTAGAGGTTCGGTCGTGCCGTGACAGTGACTCGGTCTTCGAATACGTCGGGGGCGAGGGCCTGGAAGAGCTCATTCAGGTAGGTTGGCCCGATCTTCGGGGAGCCCTCGCGCAGCAGGTGCACGTGGACGAGGGGTTGGTTGAATCGCGGGGTCTGGACCGAGTCGCGACCGTTGGGCGCCGGTGCGGGGTTGATCGGACCGTCACATCGAGGGCACGTGGCGACGTTGTTCCGGTACGCGAGGTGATCCCGACACCAGCAGGCCCCGCAGTCGTCACACCCGCCAACGGAACTATTCGGCACAACGATCCGTGTGCCCTCGGCTCTCCAGGGGCTGGCCGGCCACGACCTCTCGCAATTGGGCGACTCACAGGAGCAGAAAAACCGATCCAGCCGCGGATCGCCGAGCTCCCGGAACGTGAGTGGCTCGGCGACAGTGGGGTTGCCCGCCCTCCGCGCTCCGTCGTAGACGAGGTGGGTCGCGAGCGCAAGCACTTCGTCGGAATCGGGCCAGGCGCCAAGGACCGCCAGGATGTGGCCCAGTGCCGAGCGGTCGCGGCCGTCCCGGGCGAGTGCTCGGGCGTCGCGGAGATGGTTCTGGGCCCATGGCGTCGTCACGATGCGCTGCTCCCGATTCGGCACGCCTACTCAGCGCGACTCTCCCATGACCGCGCCGGGCCGATTCTGGCACGCGCTACTTCCTGAAGCCGAAGTAGCCAGGTCAAACTCCCCCGCCGTCGATGCCTCTCCACGCCACCGAGATACGGCCGACGACGGTGGCGTCCACCTGGTCGTAGCAGAAGCCCTGCCGCACGCTCAGGCTCAGGCCGAACATCACTCCTCAACCCGGCTCCACCACACCAAGAACCTGGGAACGTCCACCCGTACGTGACTGAGCACGTTCGGCGGACGTACGCCGACATCCGGTTCCGCGTCCTGGACCCCCCTACGGGCTCTGAGCCCACCCCTGTGCCGTAGACCCACCTCCATGGGCAAAGCATCCAAGCCCACCACTGCGCCTTGGGGCCGCTTCCGCACGGGGTCACCCTGCCGCGTCCCGGTCCGGCCCACTCCTCGACTCGGGCCCGGAGGACCCGGGCGAGCGGTGGAGCGCAGCGGAGCCGGAACCCCACCAGGCGCCGCGCAGCGGCACCTCCCCTCCCCCCCTTCCGCCCCCGACGCAGCGCAGCGAAGGAGAAACCACTCCACCACGCCCACCACGACCCACCCCCACCCACCCGACCGCACCGCACCCCCCGACGCCCCGCCCCCTCCGGGGCCGGGTCAGCCTCGGTGCAGTTCGCCCGCCGTCCAGCGGTCGGCGAGCAGGGTGGCCATGTCGTCCCAGGCGGCCTCGACGATTCGGGACAGGCCGGCGGTGTCCATGACCTCGTCCTCGGTCCATTCGTCCATCGCCACCCGCATGACCGAGTGGTACAGGGTCACCACCAGCGCCGGGCGGCGGTCGAGTTCCGGGGTCAGGCCCTCGCGGCGGGCGATCTCCGCCGCCATCCGCCGCTCCAGTTCGATCGCGTTGCGCAGCGAGGCGGCCAGCAGTACCGGGGTGTCCTCGATCATTCGGCGCATCCGCAGGAACTCGTGGCCCGCGCCGTCGTCCGGCTCGTCGCCGAACTCCGACAACACCTCGGTACCCGCGCGGCGCAGCGCGGTCAGCGGTGCCTCGTCCGCCGGTCGGGTGGCCAGCGCGGACAGGAACAGTTGCTCGAACTCCATCGCCCGGGCCAGCGCCACCTCCTCCTTGCCCGCGAAGTAGCGGAAGAAGGTGCGCCGGGAGACCTCCACGGCGGCGACGATCTCGTCGATGGTCGTGGCGTCGTATCCCTTGCGCAGGAACAGCTCCTGCGCGGCGTCCACCAAGGCCTCGCGCGTGCGTTCCTTCTTGCGCTCGCGCAAACCCGTCGCGGCGCCGGCCGTGTCCCGCACGTTGCGTCTTCCTCTCCTTGGTCCCTGCACAGTATGGCACTTGTCACTGCGTGCAACTTGAGTGATTTGGCTACTTGGCACACAGTGCCATATCGTTCGATGGTTCGATACGACGCTGAACACGGATGGATGTAGGGGACGTATGAGCCAGACTTCGACGGCGGCGACACCGGACGCACCCCCTCCGGACCCCTCCGCACCCCCCGCCCGCAAGGGCATGCAGGGCCATCCCTGGCTCACCCTCCTCGCGGTCGCCTTCGGCGTGATGATGGTGGCCCTCGACGGCACCGTCGTCGGCATCGCCAACCCGGCCATCTCCAAGGACCTCGACGCCTCGCTCGCCGACCTGCAATGGGTCACCAACGGCTACCTGCTCGCGCTCGCGGTGTGCCTGATCCCGGCGGGCAAGCTCGGCGACCGCTACGGGCACAAGACGATCTTCCTGATCGGCGCGGCCGGGTTCGCCGCCACGTCGCTGCTCATCGCGTTCTCCCAGTCGGTCTCGATGCTGATCGCCTTCCGGGTGCTCCAAGGCGTGTTCGGCGCGCTGCTTCAGCCCACCGCACTCGGTCTGCTGCGCAACAGCTTCCCCGGCAACAAGCTGAACATGGCCATCGGCATCTGGGGCGCGGCGATCTCCACCGCCACCGCCGCCGGTCCGATCGTCGGCGGCCTGCTCGTCGAACACGTCAGCTGGCAGTCGGTGTTCTACATCAACGTGCCGATCGGCGTACTGACGCTGGTGGTCGGCATCTGGGCGCTGGCCAACAGCCGGGTGGCCGGTGCGAGCAACCGGATCGACTACCTCGGCGTGGCGCTGTTGTCGGCGGCGATGTTCTGCCTGGTGTGGGGTGTGATCAAGAGCGGCGAGAAGGGTTGGGGCAGCGCCTACACGCTCGGCTTCATGGCCGCCGCGGTGATCCTGCTCGTGGTCTTCGCGCTGTGGCAGACCCGGGCGGCCGAACCGCTGATGCCGATGGGGATGTTCCGCAACCGGTCGTTCTCGATCGGCATCGTGCTGATGATCTTCATGGCGTTCGCGATGTTCGGCGCGATGTTCTTCATCACCTTCTACCTCCAGGGCGTCAACGGGCTCAGCCCGACCGAGACCGGCGTACGGATGTTGCCGATGTCGGTGGTGATGATGATCGGCTCGCCGATCGGCGGCCTCGCGATCACCAAGCTGGGCCCGCGTATTCCGATCATCGCCGGCCTGGCGCTATCCGCGACCGCGATGGCGTTGCTGGCCCGGCTGGGCGAGGACGCGAGCTTCGGCGCGACCATGCTGCCGTTCGTGCTGCTCGGGTTCGGGCTCAGCCCGATCATGGTGGGCGCCACCGACATCATCGTCGGCAACGCCTCGCTCGAACTCTCCGGCGTGGCCTCCGGGATCCAGCAGGCCGCGATGCAGGTCGGCGGCGCGCTCGGCACGGCCGTGCTCGGCGCGGTGGTGGCGGCCAAGGTCTCCTCGGTACTGCCGGACCGGTGGCCCGCGGCGGCAGGCGACTACGCCACGATGCCGCACGGGCAGCGCGAGGGCATCGAGGGCTCGGTGGCCCAGGGATTCCCGCCGCTGCGCCCGGACCTGCTGGACGGCAAGCAGCTCGACGGCCCGGCGACGGCGGCGATCCGACACGCCTCGGACACCACGTTCCTGGACGGCATGCAACTGGCCTTCACCATCGCGGCGATCACGATGGCGGTCGGCATCATCCTGGCCCTGTTCGTCCGCCAGGGCGAAAAGCGCGAGGGCGCGGTCGCCGTCCACGTGTAGCGGCCGGCCGCCGCCTCCCGTGCCGGTGCCCGCCCATGGGTGCCGCCGAGCGGCGGCCGCGCTCGGCGTACCGGGCGCGGCGTACCGGGCGCGGCGTGCCGTTCGGCATGGCCTGCCCCGCCCCACCGGCTCGTTGCGGCATGATCCATGGGTAACGGTCATTCGACCCGCGCGCCGTCCCCGACCTCGGTCGGGGGCGGCGTCGTGGGTTTCCCCGGCAAATTAGACAGGTATTCTTACTTCGTGCAGCAAGACACCTCCTCCGGGCCCGAACTGGTGACGTTGCTGGTCACCGCCGTGCGCGGGATCAGCCAACTGTTCTCCGACCGCATGACGGCCGCGGGTTTCGACGAGATCCGGCCCACGCACGGCTTCGCGCTGACCCTGATCGGCGAGGACGGCACCACCGCCACCGAGCTGGGTCGCCGACTCGGCATGACCAAGCAGTCGGCCGGTGAGGTGGTCTCGCACCTGGCCCGGCACGGCTACGTCGACCGCAAACCCGACCCCGCCGACCGCCGCGCCCGCCGGATCACCCTCACCGAACGCGGCCGCGAGTGCCTGCGGGTGATCTGGGCCGAGCTGTCCTGGATCCAGGGCGCCTGGACCAAGGCGGTCGGCGACGACGGGGTCGAGGTGCTCAAGGACGGCCTGCGCGCGGGCATGCGCCAGCTCGGCGCCTCCGGCGAACTGCCCGACAACCTCAGCCAGGCGTGGTGGTGGCGCGACGCCCGCAGCCTGTAGCCCGCGCCGCCCTCACCCCGACGCCGGCACCTTTCGGCGCCGGGCGAGGTAGGTGTCGGTGACATGGGCCAGTTCCACCGGCTCCGCGTACTCCTCGACGAACTCCCGTACCCGCGCCAGCATTTCGCCGCGCTGCCGGTCCCCCATCGTGCTCACGTAGCTGAAGGTGGCGATCCGCTCCACGATCGCGTCGTGGGTCAACGACTCGCGGCGCCGGAACAGGGTCCGCTTCGCGGGCTCGAACCAGGGGCTGCGGGAGAGCGCCGGGCGGTAGTCGCACAGGCCGCCGAACGGCCACTCGGCCACCTCGTACAGCCGGTCCACCAGCGCGTTCTCCTGATCCCGCTCGTTCCACAGCAGCACCAGTACCCCGTCCGGACGCAACACCCGCGCGATCTCGCGCAGCGCCGGCTCCGGCTCGAACCAGTGGAACGCCTGGGCGACGGTGACCACGTCGACCGCGCCGTCCGGCAGCGGTATCGACTCCGCCGTACCGGCCAGCACCGGCACCCCCTCGACCACCCGGGCGAACGTCTCGCGCATCGCGGCCGACGGCTCCACCGCCGTGACCCGCGCCCCGCGCTCGGCCAGCAACCGGGTCAACTTGCCGGTACCGGCGGCCAGATCGAGCACCGAGGTGCCCGGCCCGATCCCCGCGCCGGCGCACAGATGATCCATCGCCTCGTTCGAGTAGGACGGTCGCGCCCGCTCGTACCGATCGGTGCCACGGGCGAATCCACGGATGCCGAGATCGTCGGTCGTCATGGCGCGCATTCTCGCCGTGGCGCCGCGCCGCCGACAAGGGCTCCGTCAGGGCCGGCCGACCAGCACCACCGCGGCCAGCACACACGCCGCCGCCACCGTCAGCAGCGTCGCGCGAATCGCCCGATCGCCGACCGCGGCGGTGCCGCCCCGAACCGCGTGGTCCACCTGTCGATGCCGCAGCAGCCCCACCACGTACACCCCGAAGCCGGCCGCCATCACCACGAACCCCGGCACCATGAACCACCAGCTCTTCGGCACGTGGCCGGCCCGTACCAGCAGCGCGCCGTTGGCGACGAACGCCAGCGCCGTGCGCGACCACGCCATCCGGGTGCGCTCGGGCTGCAGCCCCGGATCCAGGGGCGCGCCCGTCGGCGCGACGGGGCGGCGGGCCATCAGGGCACGAGCATGAGCACGACGCTCACCACGATCACGATCGCCAGACCCACCGAGACCACCAGCGGCAACGCGGAGAACGGCAGCGCGTGGCCCAACCGCATCGCCCGCTCGACCTGATACCAGCGGCGATACGCGGTGGCCGACAGAGTCAGCGCCAAACCGACCAGGGCCAGCCCGAGCACCAGGCGCTGCGCCCGCGGGGCCAGGTCCGGCACCAGCTGCACCACCGCCACCCCGCCCGCGAGCAGGGAGAGCGCGGTGCGGATCCAGGCCAGGAACGTGCGTTCGTTGGCGAGGGTGAACCGATAGTCGGGCTCGTCACCTATGTCACGCAGCCGGGAGCCCTTCCGATCGGATTTCATGATCTTCATTATCGGCACAGGACCCCGGCCGCCTCATCCGGGCCGGCTTCGAACGCGGCGAGCCGCCCACCCGGGCGGGGTGGGCGGCTCGACGGGTCCGGCGGCGGACGCCGGCTAGCGCAGCAGCGTCGGCTTGAGATCCTTTATCCGGGCCAGCAGGCCGTTGACGAAGGCCGGCGACTCGTCCGTGGAGTATTCCTTGGCGAGCTCGACCGCCTCGTCGATGGCCACGACGTCGGGGACGTCGCTTTCCCAGAGCAGTTCGTAGATGCCCAGGCGCAGGACGTTGCGGTCCACGCCGGGCATCCGGTCCAGCGTCCAGCCCACGGCGTACGTGCCGATCAGGTCGTCGATGCGCTTGCGGTGCTCCTGGACGCCCTCGACCAGCCGCATCGTGTATTCGGCGACCTGCGGCTCCGCCTTGTCGGCCCGGAAGCGGCCGACCCAGTCCGCGAGGATGGTCACCGGATCGACACCGCGCTGGTCGGCCTCGAACAGGATCTGCAGCGCGCGCTTCCGGGTCTTGCTGCGGGCACCGGCCACTAGCTGTTCACGCGGCCCAGGTAGTCACCGGAACGGGTGTCGACCTTGACCTTCTCGCCTGTGGTGATGAAGAGCGGAACCGCGATCTCGAAGCCGGTCTCCAGCTTCGCGGGCTTGGTGCCACCGGTGGAGCGGTCGCCCTGGACGCCCGGCTCGGTGTACTCGATGAGCAGTTCGACCGAGGCCGGCAGCTCGACGTAGAGCGCGGCGCCCTCGTAGATCGCCACCGTCGCGTCGAAGCCCTCGAGGAGGTAGTTGGCGGCGTCGCCGACGGTCTCGGGCGAGATCGGCAGCTGCTCGTAGGTGTCCGTGTCCATGAACACGAAGTCGGCGCCGTCCTTGTACGAGAACTGCATGCCGCGCTTGTCCACGGTGGCCGTCTCGACCTTCGTGCCGGCGTTGAAGGTCTTGTCCACGACCTTGCCGGAGAGGACATGCTTGAGCTTCGTACGAACGAACGCGCCGCCCTTGCCGGGCTTGACGTGCTGGAACTCGACGACGGACCAGAGCTGGCCGTTGTCGAGCTTGAGCACCATGCCGTTCTTCAGGTCGTTGGTCGTGGCCACGAGTGTGGTGTCTCCTGCGTGCTTCTGGGACCGGATTCTCGCTCGTCGGACGAGGCGGCGGGCGCCGGCCCGCTACAGGACGAGCAATTCCTTGGTCGTGATGGTGAGTAGCTCGGGCCCGCCGTCTTCGAGCGGACGAACCACAAGGGTGTCCTCGATGCGGACACCGCCGCGGCCCGGGAGATAGATCCCCGGTTCGACGGTGACCGGCATGCAAGCGTCCAGCTTACCGGTCGCCGTCGGACCCAGATGCGGGTCCTCGTGGATCTCCAGGCCGACGCCGTGTCCGAGGCCGTGTCCGAAGAAGTCCAGGAAGCCGGCCCGCGCGATCACATCGCGTGCGGCCTTGTCCACCGCGACCGCCTCGACCCCCGGCACCAGCGCCTCGCGGCCCGCCTTCTGGGCGGCGAAGACCACACTGTAGATCTCCTGCTGCCAGGCCGCGGGCTCGGTGCCGATCACGAACGTGCGGGTCATGTCGCCGTGGTAGCCGCGATAGCGCGCGCCGAAGTCGATCTTGAGGAAGTCGCCGTCCTCGACCCGGCGGTCCCCGGGGTCGTGGTGCGGAATCGCCGAGTTCGGCCCGGTGGCCACCACCGTGGGAAAGGCCACCGCGTCGGCACCGTGGTCGGCCATGCGCCGCTCCAGCTCCATCGCGATGTGCCGCTCGGTCCGGCCGACCAGGATCGACTCGATCATCTCGCCCAGCGCCCGGTCGCCGATCTCACAGGCAATCCGCAGCGCGGCGATCTCCTCGGGATCCTTGACCCGACGCAGGTCCTCGACCACCCGGCCCAGGTTGACCAGCTCCCCGGCGGCGCTCTCCTCCGCGAGCACCCGGCCCAGCTCGCGGTACAGCTCGACCGTGACGTGCTGCTCCTCGATGGCCAGGCGGACCGCGCCGGAGCGGGCGGCGCGGGTGGTCAGCGCCTGCGCGCAGGCCCGCTCGACCAGCAGTTCGACGCCCGGCGACTCCTCGGCCGCCTGGGTCGCGTAGCGGCTGTCGGTGCACAACACCGCGCCCGGCCCGGTTCCCTCGCCCGGCGCGCCCGGTGTGTACACGAGCAGCGCGGCGTTGGAGCCGGTGAACCCGGTCAGGTATCGCACGTTGACGAGGTTGGTGATCAGGGCGACGTCGGCGCCGGCACCGGCCAGGCGGGAACGCAGTCGATCACGGCGTCGATCATGGGCCTCGGGCATGGGAACAGCGTAGTCCCGTGAGGTGGGGGTAGCCCGGTGTGACTCGGCGGGACTGCATCCTTCGGGCTCGGGTCGGCGTCCCGGGGGGCGCGGACCGGCGCAATCGCCCGATGTCCGGACAGCGGCCGGGGCCCGGCTCTACCCTTCCTGCGAGGGGGTGGGCTTCAGTGGAAATCAGTGGAAATGACGGAACTGCCACATCTGCGGCGGATGAGCGGTTGGTGGGCCGACTGCGCGCCGCCGCGGCGCGCTATGCGGCGGCCGAGGCGGACCGGTCCACGATCGAGCGGCGGCGCGCCGACGGTCGGCGATTCCCGGACGACGACCAGCGGCTGCACCTACGCGCGGCCCGGCTGGTGGAGCAGCACGAGGTGCCCGGGCAGGTGCTGCTGGCCACGTCGCCGCAGGAGAGCGGGCCCGGGCTCGCCGAGCGCATCATCGGCGCCACCAACGATCTGCAGAGCCTGAACTTCCTCGCCCGCGGCATGCGCGCCGCCGCGTGCGTCGCGCGGATCTGGTACGCCACGGGCGGGCCGGTGCAGCCGCAGGCGACCGGCTTCCTGGTCTCGCCGCGCCTGCTGCTGACCAACCATCACGTCTTTCCCGACGCGGCGACCGCGCGTGGCGCGTTCGCCGAGTTCGGCGCGGAGATGGGCATCGACAACGACCTGCCCGCGCACACCACCCGCTTCACGCCGGACCCGGACACGCTGTTCCTGACGGACGAGGATCTGGACTTCACCCTGGTGGCGCTGCGTCCGGGCGGCGACGGGCGGCCGGCGGGGCAGGTCTTCGGGCATCTGTGGCTGCTCGCGGCCGAGGGCAAGCTGGTGATCGGCGATCCGGTGAACGTGATCGGGCACCCCGACGGGCGGCTCAAGGAGATCGCCATCCGGCAGAACCGCTTCACCCAGCGCTTCGACGACTTCATCCAGTACGAGACCGACACCGAGCCGGGCAACTCCGGCTCACCGGTGTTCAACGACCAGTGGGAGGCGGTCGCGCTGCATCACAGCGGGGTGCCCGCGCACGACGCGTCCGGGGCCGTGCTGAACCTGCACGATCAGCCGTGGCGGCCCGAGCAGGGGCAGGCCGAGATCAAGTGGATCGCCAACGAGGGGGTGCGGATCAGTGTGATCCTGGCCCGCCTCGCGGCGCTGACCACGGGCGACGCGCAGCGGGCGCTGCTCGCCGAGTTGGGTCCCGGCTCGGGCCTGGGCTCGGCGCCGGCGCTGCTGTCCACGGTGCCGGCTCCCCGGCCGCCGGTCGAGGTCACCGAGGCGGTTCCGGTCGCCGGGGCGGCCGGGCGGCCGGAGGCGTTCGGGGGCCGGCTGCGGCTGGTGTTCGTCCACGGGCGTAGTCAGCAGGGGCGCGATCCGGACGAGTTGCGGCGCGGCTGGGCGGCGGGGCTGAACAGCGGGCTGACTCTGGCGGGACTGGCGACCATCGATCCGGCCGACGTGTGGTTCCCCTATTACGGGGACCGGCTCGTGCAGGTGATGGAGTCGGCGCTGCCGGGCGAGGCGCCGTTGTCCGCGTCGGCGCGGGAGTTGTACGACCGGCTGCTCGACGAGGCCGCGCGGCGGGCGGGCATGCCCCCTCCGGAGGCGGCGGAGCCGGCGACCGAGAGCATCTGGGACCACGTGGTGCGCACCACGCGCGAACCGCTGGGCTGGATCGCCGCGCACACCGGGGTCGACCGGCTGGTGATCAAGGCCGCGTTCAAGGACGTCGCGGCCTATCTGGATCAGGACGACACGCGCACGGCCGTGCTCGACCAGGTGCTGGCCGGGATGCCCGCCGACGGTCCGGTGGTGCTGGTCGCGCACAGCCTGGGCACGGTGGTGGCGATGGATCTGCTGACCCGGCTGGGGCCGGCGGTGCCGGTGGCCGGGTTGATCACCGTGGGCAGCCCGTTGGGGATGGACACCGTCTATTCGCGGCTGCGGATCGGCGGGCCGCATCTGCCGCCGATCGCGGGGCCGTGGTTCAACGCGTGGTGCCGGACCGATCCGGTCGCGATCGGGTGTCCGCTGGCGGACGACTGGAGTGGGCTGGTCGCGGAGTGCGCGGTGGCCAATCCGCTCGATCGTGCGCACGACATCGGCGCGTATCTGGGGCACCCGGAGGTGGCGACGGCGATCGGGCGGTTGCTCGGGTGAGGTTCGCGCGGGCGAGGCGCGGCGGCGTCGCCAGGGGTGTCACTCACGTGGGTGACAACCCGGGCGAGGGCGGTGCTCAGCCGTCGAGTTCCTCGGCGAGCGCGCGCAGCGCCAGGCGGTAGGAGCCGAGGCCGAAGCCGGCGATCGTGCCGCTGGCCACGGCGGCGACCACGCTGGTGTGCCGGAAGCTCTCGCGCGCGTACGGGTTGGAGATGTGCACCTCGATGAACGGCGCGGTGCGCTGGGCGACCGCGTCGCGCAGCCCGTAGGAGTAGTGGGTGAACGCGCCGGGGTTCATCACCACCGGGATGCGGCCGTCGGCGGCCTCGTGCATCCAGCGGATGATCTCGCCCTCGTCGTTGGTCTCGCGGACCTCGACGGCGAAGTCGAGTTCGGCGCCGAGGCGTTCGCACTCGGCGACCAGGCCCTGGTACGAGGTCGCGCCGTAGACGTCCGGCTCGCGACTGCCGAGCCGGCCGAGGTTGGGG
This sequence comes from Embleya sp. NPDC056575, assembly GCF_042793325.1. NCBI lineage: Bacteria > Bacillati > Actinomycetota > Actinomycetes > Kitasatosporales > Streptomycetaceae > Embleya > Embleya sp. NPDC056575. The sequence continues at coordinate 31,728 of NZ_JBHTVA010000060.1, read as the reverse complement.
CCGTTCAGGACCAGCACCCGGCGCGCGCTCACGCCGAGACCTCGGCGTAGGCGGCGACCAGGAGCGTCGGGTCGGGGGCCTCCAGGACGACCGGCTTGGCCAGGCCGTCGAGGACGATGAAGCGCAACATGTCGCCGCGCGACTTCTTGTCCACGCGCATGGTCTCCAGGAGCCGGGGCCACGCGTCGCCGCGGTAGGTCAGCGGCAGTCCGACCGCGGCCAGCACGGTGCGGTGCCGGTCGGCGGTGGCGTCGTCGAGGCGACCGGCGAGCCGGCCCAGCTCCGCGGCGTAGACCATGCCGACGCTGACCGCCGCGCCGTGCCGCCACTTGTACCGCTCGGCCTTCTCGATCGCGTGCGCGAGGGTGTGGCCGTAGTTCAGGATCTCCCGGCGGCCGGCCTCCTTGAGGTCGCCGGAGACCACGTCGGCCTTGACCTGGATGGCCCGGGTGATCAGCTCGGCGGTGTCCTTGCCGAGTGGGTCGCGGGCCGCCTCGGGGTCGGCCTCGATCAGGTCCAGGATCACCGGGTCGGCGATGAATCCGGCCTTGATCACCTCGGCCAGGCCGCTGACGTAGTCGTTGCGCGGCAGCGACTCCAGCGTGGCCAGGTCGGCGAGCACGCCGGCGGGTGGGTGGAACGCGCCGACCAGGTTCTTGCCCTCGGCGGTGTTGATCCCGGTCTTGCCGCCGACGGCCGCGTCGACCATGCCGAGCAGCGTGGTGGGCATCGCGATCCAGCGCACGCCGCGCAGCCAGCTCGCCGCGACGAAGCCCGCCAGGTCGGTGGTGGCGCCGCCGCCGATGCCGACGATCACATCGGAGCGGGTGAAGCCGGTCTGGCCGAGGACCGACCAGCAGTAGGCCGCGACCGCGACGTCCTTGGCGTCCTCGGCGTTGGGCACCTGGATGGCGATCGCCTCGTAGCCCTGCGCGGCCAGGTCCTCGCGGACCGCCTCGCCGGTGGCGGTCAGCGCCTCCGGGTGCAGGATCGCCACCCGGCGGGCGGAGGTGCCGATCAGCGCGGCGAGTTCGCCGAGCAGGCCGGTGCCCACGAGCACGTCGTAGGGCTCCGAAGTGCCGCCGACACGGATCCGGACGGGTTCGGCGGGGGTGCCGCTCATCGCTTCACGTCTTTCTCGGGCGTGGTGGGCTCGGGTCGGGCCCGGTGGGATGCGGTCTCGAGGGTGCGCCCGATCTCGGCGGCCACGTCCTCGGGGGTGCGGCCGGCGGTGTTCACCGTGACCGCGGCGACCTCGGTGTACAGGGGCCGGCGCGCGGCCATCAGCTCGCGCCAGCGGGCCCTGGGGTTGCCCATCAGCAGCGGGCGCGGCGCGTCGAGGCCGACCCGCTTGACCGCGTCGGCCAGGTCGACGTCGAGGAAGACCACGTGGTGGTCCGCCAGGAGGTCGCGCGTGGCCGGGTCCAGGATCGCGCCGCCGCCGAGGGCGAGTACGCCGGGGTGGCCGGCCAGCGCGTCGGCGACCGCCCGGTGTTCGAGCGCGCGAAAGTGCGGCTCGCCCTCGTCGACGAAGATGTCCGGGATCGGCTTGCCCGCCCGCGCCTCGACATCGGCGTCGGTGTCGCGAAAGCCCACCCCGTGCGCGGCGGCGAGCAGCAGACCCACCGTCGTCTTGCCGGCGCCGGGCGGACCGACCAGGACCACCAGCGGGCGCTCGCCCCCGTCCCGGCCGTGCGTGGTGTTCACGCCGTCGGCGATGTCCCCGGCGTCCCCGATGTCTGCCATGGCGCTACCGAATCTCCAGCGCGTCCAGGTAGCCGCGCACGTTGCGGGCGGTCTCGTCGACCGAGTCGCCGCCGAACTTCTCGGTGACCAGGTCGGCCAGCACGAGGGCCACCATCGCCTCGGCCACAATGCCCGACGCGGGCACCGCCGCGACGTCGGAGCGCTGGTGATGGGCCTGGGCCGGCTCGCCCGTGCGCACGTCGAAGGTGGCCAGGGCTCGGGGCACGGTGGCGATCGGCTTCATCGCCGCACGCACGCGCAGCACCTCGCCGGTGGACATGCCGCCCTCCACGCCGCCGGAGCGGTGCGAGGTGCGGCGCGCGCCGTCGGCGGTGTTGACGATCTCGTCGTGCGCCTTCGAGCCGCGCACCCGGGCCAGTTCGAAGCCGTCGCCGAGTTCGACACCCTTGATCGCCTGGATGCCCATCAGCGCGCCCGCGAGGCGCGAGTCGAGCCGGCGGTCCCAGTGCACGTGGCTGCCCAGGCCCGGGGGCAGCCCGTAGGCGAGCACCTCGACCACGCCGCCGAGCGTGTCGCCGGCCTTTTGCGCGTCGTCCACCTCGGTGACCATCGCGGCCGACGCCTCGGGGTCGAAGCAGCGCACCGGGTCGGCGTCCAGGCGGGCGGTGTCGTCGGGGCCGGGGAACACGCCGGCGGGCGCCTTGGCCGCGCCGAACTCGACCACGTGGCTGACGATCCGGATGCCGGCGACGCGCTCCAGGAACGCCTTGGCGACCGCGCCGAGCGCGACCCGGGCGGCGGTCTCGCGGGCGCTGGCCCGCTCCAGGATCGGCCGGGCCTCGTCGAAGCCGTACTTCTGCATGCCGGCCAGGTCGGCGTGGCCGGGGCGGGGGCGGGTCAGCGCGGCGTTGCGGGCCTGCGCGGCCAGCACCTCCGGGTCCACGGGGTCGGCCGACATGACCGTCTCCCACTTGGGCCACTCGGTGTTGCCGACCATGATCGCGACCGGGCCGCCCTGGGTGAGGCCGTGCCGGACGCCGCCGAGGAAGGTGACCTCGTCGCGCTCGAACTTCATCCGCGCGCCGCGCCCGTAGCCCAGTCGGCGGCGCGCGAGCGCGTCGGCGACCAGGTCGGTCGTGACGGGCACGCCGGCGGGCAGCCCCTCCAGGGTGGCCACGAGTGCGGGGCCGTGCGATTCCCCGGCGGTCAGCCAGCGTAGGTTGCCCACGAATGCTCCTTCTTGCGCGTCACGCGTGCCTGCTCCGGACGGCGGCACGAAGGCCCGGCACGATGCGCCGAGCACCACGGGACAGGATCCGCCCGGCGAATCTCCACCCGAATCCTTTCATGCCCGAGGCGGGCCCCCTTCCCCGCGTCCATCTTCCGGACAGCGCCGCATGGACCGGCGTCGTCTCACCAGGCGAGATGCAATCGGGACAGTTCGGCGCCGCACAACACGCCGCCGAGCGCGCCGAGCAGCAGCCAGGGGCCGAACGGCAGCCGGCTGTCCCGACGGGCGCGGCCCACGAGTATCAGCGCTCCGGCGGTCAGCCCCGCGAGCAGCACGGCCAGGAACGCGCCGGTGACCAGCACGCCCCAGCCGAGCCAGGTCAGATGTATGCCGAGCACGCCGGCGAGCTTGACGTCGCCCATGCCCAGGGCGCCGCGGAAGAGCGCGGCCAGGCACAGGTGGTAGCCGGCCAGCGTGGCGCCGCCGAGCAGGGCTCTTCGGTAGGCGGTGAAGTCGCCCAGGGCCAGCGACTCCATGCCGAGCAGGGTCAGGCCGGTGGCCAGGGTGACCAGCAGCACCGGGTCGGGCAGGCGCAGGGCGCGCACGTCGACCACGGCGAGGGTGACCCCCGCGACGGCGAGCACCAGGAACGCGAGCAGGTCGAGTCCGGGCCCCAGGCGCCAGGCGAGCAGGGCGCAGACGAGCCCGGTCAGCGCCGCGAGCGGCAACGCGCCGAACCGCCCGCTCGCGGCCGACACGGGCTCGACGGGCAGGGCCGGCGGACGACCGGGCGGGGCGATGCCACCGACCGAACCGGAGCCGGGGCTTCGGGCGAGCAGGAGATGGATGGGACGGGGCAGCCCGAGCCCGGCAACAAAACCGAGCAACGCGCACAGGAGAGTGAGTCCGAGGAACACGCCTGCGACGATACGCAGGATCGTACGCCGATCACGTTCCGTCGTCCCCAACCCCGGCCCGACGATCACACCAAACCACAACCCTGTGGACCCCGACCCCAAAACCCCACCCCAAACGACCAACCCCCACAACCACCCACGGCGGACAACCACAGACGCCGGCCGGGCGCGGGTGGCGAGCGGGCGCGGGCGGCGGCCGGCCGGCGAGCGGGCGCGGGAGGCCGACCGACGCGGGAGGCCGACCGACGCGGGCGGTGGGCGGGCAGCCGACAGGCCCAGGAGGCCGGCAGGTGCGGCCGGCCGGCGCGAGCGGCCCGACGGGCGCGGGCGGCGGCCGGGCGGCCGACAGACACAGGAAGCCGGCGAGTACGAGCGCCGGGCGGGTGCGGGCGGGCAGCCGGCGCGAGCGGCCGACAGGCGCAGGAGGCCGGCGGGCGAGCGGCGAGTGGACTGCCGGCGCGTGTGAACAGCCGGCAGGCGAAGCCGCCGGCGGGCGCAACGGCGGGTGCGGGCGCGTGTGGACAGCCGGCGGGCGAAGCGGCCGGCGGGTGCAACGGCAAGCGGCGGGTGCGGGCGGCCGGCGCGGGCGGGTAGCCGGCGAGCGCGGGCGAGCGGCGCATGCAGGCGGGTGCGGGCGCGGGCCGCCGGCGCGGGCGGGTGGGCCGCGGGCGCGGGCAAGCGGCTCATGCGAGTGCGGGTGCGGCCGGCAAGCGGCGCATGCGGGTGGGTCCGGACGCGGGCCGCCGGCGCGGGCGGGTCAGCCGCGGGCGCGGGCGAGCGGCGCATGCGAGTGCGGCCCGGCGGGCGAGTGCGGGCGCGGGTGTGGGTGTGGGGTCGGTGGATTTGGGGTCGGGGCGTTCGTCAGCTTCGGCGGGCCAGGGCCGCTTCGCCGGCTGTGCGCATCGCGGTGAGGGGGGCCGGGTGGCCCGTCATGAGTTCGACCTGGAGGACCGCCTGGTGTACGAGCAGGTCCAGGCCGCCCACCACCGTGCCGCCCGCGTGTCCCCACGCGCCCGCGAGCGCGGTGGGCCACGGGTCGTAGAGCACGTCGAAGAGCACGCCGGGACCGGCCGGCACCTCGATCGCGAGATGGTCGACCGCGCCCTTGGGCGTCGTCGCCACCACCAACGGCGCGCCCAGCGCCTCGGCGGCCTCCGTCCACGGACGCACGGTCACCGCGACGCCGAGCCGTTCGCCGGCCGCGTACATCTCGCGCTCCCGCTCCGCACCCCGCACGTACACCCGCACCGGCCCGTCGGCGACCTCCCGCAACGCGGCCAGCGCCGAGGTGGCGGTGGCCCCCGCTCCCAGCACGGCCGCCGACTCGACCCGGTCCACGCCGCGCTCGCGCAACGCCGCGACCAGGCCCGGCACATCGGTGTTCTCGCCCACCCGACGGCCGTCGGCGCCGCACACCACGGTGTTCACCGCGTCCACGTCCCGCGCGATCGCGCCGATCTCGTCGAGCAGCGGCCGGATCGCCCGCTTGAGCGGCATGGTCAGCGAGAGCCCGGCCCACGACGCGTCCATCTCGGCGACGAAGCCGGGCAGGGCCGCCTCGTCGATGTCGAACGCGTCGTAGGACCAGTGGGCCAGGCCCAGTTCGGCATACGCCGCCCGGTGCAGGACCGGGGACAACGAGTGCCGGATGGGCGAGCCGAGCACGGCGGCCCGGCGCGGGGGCGGGGGTGGGGTCGAGGGCGTCACGAGGTCGGATGTTCCTTGATCCACTTCGCCAGCTCGGCCTTGAAGTCCTGGAACTCGGAGTCCTTGTCGGTGAACTTGGTGGTGCCCGCGATCGGGTCGACGGTGACGAAGTAGAGGTACTTGCCCGCCGGCGGCGCCAGCGCCGCGTCGATCGCGGCTTTGCTCGGGCTGCCGATCGGCCCGGGCGGCAGACCCTTCTTCACCCGCGTGTTGTAGGGGTTGCTCGCGTCGTTGAGTTCCTTGTTGGTGAGCTGGATGTTGCTCTTGCCCAGGTAGTAGTTGACCGTCGAGTCCAGACCGAGCGACATGTTCTTGCCCAGCCGGTTGTAGATCACCTGGGCGACCTTGCCCTTGTCGTCGGTGGTCTTGCCCTCGGCCTCGACCAGGCTGGCGATGATGATCACGTCGTACGGCTTCTTGCCCATCGCCTGCGCCTTCGCGGCCAGACCGTCCTTGTCGTACTCCTTCACCGCCCGAGCCACCATGTCCTTGAGCACCACCAGCGGGTCCATCCCGGGCGCGGCGATGTAGGAGGCGGGGAACAGGAAGCCCTCGATGTTGCCGCCGGCGTAGTCCGGCAGTCCGAGCGAGGGATCCTTCGCGGCGGCCTCGACCTTCTCCTTCGGCACCTTGAGCGTCTTCGCCAGGGACTCGAAGACCTGTGCGGAGCGCATGCCGGGCCGCAGGATGAAGTCCTGCTTGTTCTTCGGGTTCACCAGGATCTCGAAGGCCGACTTCGCGGACATGTGCTTGGCCATCGTGTACGCGCCGGGCTGGATCTTGGACGCGCGCTGGTCCTTGTCCTCCCGGGCGACCTTGGTGAACGCCTCGACGCTCTTGGTGACCCCGACCCGCTTGAGTTCGTTGGCCATCTGCGGAGTGGCCCACCCCGGCTTGATCTCGACCACGAGCGAACCGGAACCGTTGCCGCTGTAGTCCGGCGGCGGGCCGAAACGGTCCTTCAGGAAACCGTAGGCCCAATAACCGCCGCCGCCGAGGATGGCGAGCACGACCACCAGGGCCAAGGAGACCGCACAACCGCTGCGGTTCTTCTTCTTGCGGCCCCGACCGCCGCGCCGCCCGCCGCGCGAACCGTCGTCCTTGCCCCGTCGCCGACTGCGCGGCTCCGACTCCATGCGCAGTCCGAGATCGCTCATGCCGTGGGCCTTTCAGAGTCGGAGACGGACCCGGCCGGAGCGGGAGGCACGGCCTGGCCCGGAGGACGTCCGGAACCTCGCTCGGTGTCGAGCGCGTTTTGCAGGATCACGATCGCGGCCGCCTGGTCGACGACCCCGCGGGCCTTCTTCGCCTTGACGCCGGAGGCCTGGAGCCCTCGGGTCGCGGTGACGGTGGTCAGTCGTTCGTCGACCATGCGCACCTCGATCGCCGGGTCGAGCCCGGCCACGAGTCGGCCGGCGAACAGCCGTGCCTTGGCCGCGGCCGCGCCCTCCTTGCCGGAGAGCGAACGCGGCAGCCCGACCACGACCTCGATCGCCTCGTACTCGGCGACGATCTCCAGGACTCGGGCCACGTCGCGCCGCCCGGCGGGCACGGTCTCCACCGGTGTGGCGATCAGTCCGTGCGGGTCGCTGGCCGCGACGCCGATGCGAACGTCTCCCACGTCGACCGCAATTCGTACTCCGCGTCTCAAGGTCGGCTCTCCGTCACAGACTCTGCGTCACTGACTATTCGGGCATGACGCCCCGGCACACAAGTCCCCCGGGGGTGCGGGAGTCCGGTTCCAGACTTCCACACCCACCGGGGGAACGAGGGTAGGGGACGACTCAGGAAGTACGTTCGGCGACTGTCCGGGTGACCGCGGCCAGCGCGTCGGCCACCTTCGTCGGGTCCGAACCGCCGCCCTGGGCCACGTCGTCCTTGCCGCCGCCACCTCCGCCGAGGGTCTGCGCCGCGACACGAACCAGCTCGCCGGCCTTGACGCCGCGCTCGCGCGCGCCGTCGTTGGCGGCGACCACGACCATCGGCTTGCCGTTCACGACCGACACGACCGCGACCGCGGCCGGGCGGGTCGCGAGCCGGCCGCGTACGTCCAGCGCCAGCTTGCGCAGGTCGTCGGGCGTGGTGCCGTCGGGCAGCCGGCCGACGGCCAGCGCCACGCCGTGCACGTCCTGCGCGCCGTCGACCAGACCGGCGGCGGCCTGGAGCACCTGGGCACCGCGCAGCGCGGCGATCTCCTTCTCCGCGTCGCGCAGCTTGGCCATGATCGAGGCGACCCGCTCGGGCAGCTCCTCCGGCCGGCCCTTCACCACGTCGGTGAGCTGGTTGACGATGGTGTGCTCGCGCGCCAGGAACTTGTACGCGTCGGCGCCCACCAGCGCCTCGACCCGACGCACACCGGCACCGATCGAGGACTCGCCGAGCAGCTTGACCAGGCCCAGCTGCGCGGTGTTGTGCACGTGCGTGCCGCCGCACAGCTCCTTGGAGTAGTCCCCCATGGTGACCACGCGGACCCGGTCGCCGTACTTCTCGCCGAACATCATCACGGCGCCCTGCTTCTTCGCCTCGTCCATCGACATCACCTCGGCGGTGACGTCGAGGTTGCGCGCGAGCACCTCGTTGATCTTCTGTTCGACGTCGGTGAGCACGCTGCCCGGTACCGCGCCCGGCGCGCCGAAGTCGAAGCGGAAGCGGCCCGGCGCGTTCTCCGAGCCGGCCTGCGCCGCGGTGGGGCCGAGCGCGTCGCGCAGCGCCTGGTGGGTCAGGTGCGTGGCGCTGTGCGCGCGGGCGATGGCGTTGCGCCGGTCGGTATCGATCTGCGCCAGCGCCTTGGCGCCGACCACGACCTCGCCGACCTGGACCCGGCCGCGGTGCACGGTGACACCGGCGACGGGGGTCTGTACGTCGCGAACCTCGACCACGGCGCCGGTCTCGAGCCGGATGCGGCCGGTGTCGGCGAGCTGGCCGCCGCCCTCGGCGTAGAAGGGCGTGTGGTCGAGCACGACCTCGACCTCGTCGCCCTCCTGCGCGGCGGGCGCGGGCGCGCCGTCGACGAGCAGGCCGACCACGGTCACCTCGTTGGCGGTGTCCAGGTAGCCGGTGAACACGGTGCCGCCGGCCGAGTCCGCGACCTCGCGGTACACGGACAGGTCGGCCAGGCCCTGCTTGCGCGCCTGCGCGTCCTTCTTGGCCCGCTGCCGCTGCTCGTCCATCAGCCGGCGGAAGCCGTCCTCGTCGACCGCCAGGCCCTGTTCGGCGGCGATCTCCAGGGTCAGGTCGATCGGGAAGCCCTCGGTGTCGTGCAGCAGGAACGCCACCTCGCCGGGGAGCACACGCGAGCCCGCGCTCTTCGCCTTGACGATCGACTCGTCGAGCAGCGCGGTGCCCTCCTGGAGCCGGGCCAAAAAGCGCTTCTCCTCGGCCACCGAGACCGCGTCGATGCGCTCGGCGTCCTCGACCAGGTTCGGGTACTGCGGACCCATCGCCTTGATCGTGGTCTCGACCAGGTCGTGCAGCGTCGCGCCCTCGGCGCCCATCAGCCGCATGTTGCGGATCGTCCGGCGCATCATCCGGCGCAGCACGTAGCCGCGGCCCTCGTTGCCCGGCACCACGCCGTCGCCGATCAACATCACGGCGGTGCGCACGTGGTCGGCCACCACGCGCAGCGACACGTCGGTGGTGTGGTCCTGCCCGTAGACCTTGCCGGTGAGTTCGGCGGCGCGGTCCAGGATCATCCGCGAGGTGTCGATCTCGTACAGGTTGTCGACGCCCTGGAGGATGCACGCCAGACGCTCCAGGCCGAGCCCGGTGTCGATGTTCTTGGCGGGCAGGTCGCCCAGGATCGGATAGTCGTCCTTGCCGGTCCCGGCGCCGCGCTCGAACTGCATGAAGACCAGGTTCCAGATCTCCAGGTAGCGCTCGCCGTTGACCGCCGGGCCGCCCTCCTCGCCGTACGCGGGGCCGCGGTCGTAGTTGATCTCCGAGCACGGGCCGCACGGGCCGGGCACGCCCATCGACCAGAAGTTCTCCGACTTGCCCAGGCGTTGGATGCGCTCGGGGGGCACGCCGATGACGTCACGCCAGATGCGTTCGGCCTCGTCGTCGTCGAGGTAGACGGTGATCCACAACTTCTCCGGGTCGAGCCCGTAGCCGCCGTCGGCGACCGAGTTGGTCAGCAACTCCCAGGCGAGCGCGATCGCGCCCTCCTTGAAGTAGTCGCCGAACGAGAAGTTGCCGCACATCTGGAAGAACGAGCCGTGCCGGGTGGTCTTGCCGACCTCCTCGATGTCCAGCGTGCGCACACACTTCTGCACGCTGGTGGCCCGCTTGAAGCTCGGCTTGACCTCGCCCAGGAAGTAGGGCTTGAACGGCACCATGCCGGCGTTCACCAGGAGCAGCGTGGGGTCGTCCGCGACCAGCGACGCCGACGGGACGACGGTGTGTCCGCGTTGTTCGAAAAAGCGCAGCCAGCGCTTGCGGATCTCTGCCGACTCCATCAGGTGCCGTCCCTTCGGTCGTACCGTGCCTTGCCTTCGTACAACTCGCGCGGGTCGTAGTGCTCCCGCCCGTCGTGCCGGTGCTCGTGCGGCTCGCGCGCGCCCGGCAGTATCCGCCGGGTCGGGGCGGGCGGCAGGGCCGCGGCGGCGACGTCAGCGCCGATCGCCCGGTACAACTCCTGCTCGCGCTCCGCCATGCCCGCGCGGACCTCGTCCGCGAAGTACTTGATCGCCTCGCCGATGCCCGTGACATTGTCGGCGACGCCCTCGGGCGTGTACTTGTACGCCTTGTCCTTGACCTTGCGCGCGGCCCAGACGCCGGCGCCGGCGCCGACCGCGATCCAGAACAGTCTCGCCATCGGTCAGCCCCTCCCGCGCATGCTGCGCTGTCGCGCGACCTTCTGCGCCTTGGCCGCGGTACGCACCCGGCGGCTGAGCTCGGCGCGCTGCTGCGCGGACAGCGCGCGGCGCACACCGTAGCTGAACGCGGCGGTCTTCACGAGTGGCCCGCCGAGCGTGGCGGCGACCGTGGAGGACAGCGCGGTGGCGTTCGTGGTCATGGTCTGCACGTTGCCCGCGATCTGGTCGACGCGGCCCATCTGGGCGTTGGTCGCCCGGACCGTCTCGGTGACCTCGTCGAGCAGCGGGACCGCCCGGTCCGCCACCCCTGCGACCAGGGTCGTGGCCTCCTTGAGCACCTTCGCCAGCTTCACCAGAGCCACCGCGAGAAAGGCGACCAGGATCGCCCAGAAAACGGCGATGATCATCAGCGCGACTTCGCCACCCGACACCGTCATGCGCTCCTTGATGAGTGGGATCAGTCGAGGCGGCGGATACGCGTCGCCCACCTCGGAAAACCCGACCCTACCGCGACCGCGCGGGTCCCCTCGTCCGAGGAAACCCGCGCGGTGGGCGTGGCGTGTGTCGCGACCCGGTGTCGTGTGTGGATCGACCTTCGGTGTCGGTTTGTCGATGTCGTCGATCAGCGGGAGTAGTACTCCACGACCAACTGCTCGTCGCAGATCACCGGGACCTCGCGGCGCTGCGGAAGGCGGTCGAGGCGGGCCATCAGCTTGTCGAGGCGGGCCTCGATGTAGCGCGGGGTCTCGGCGGCGGCGAAACCGCCGGCCTGGACCACCTGGAACAGCGGCTTGGCGCGGCTGCGCTCGCGCACGGCGACCACGTCGTCGGGCTTGAGGCGGTAGGAGGGCTTGTCCACCTTGCCGCCGTTGACCTCGATGTGGCCGTGGGTGACCATCTGCCGCGCCTGATAGACGGTGCGCGCGAAGCCGGCCCGGAGCACGAAGGCGTCGAGGCGGCGCTCGAGGTCGACCACCAACTCGTCGCCGGTCTTGCCGGCGTGCTTGTTGGCGCGGTCGAACGCGGCCCGCATCTGGACCTCGGAGATGTCGTACTGGAAGCGCAGGCGCTGCTTCTCCATCAGCCGGGTCTTGTAGTCGGAGGTCTGCTTGCGACCGCGGCCGTGCTCGCCCGGCGGGTAGGGCCGGTTCTCCAGGTACTTGGCGGCCTTGGGGGTGAGCGCCACTCCGAGCGCGCGGCTGCGGCGGATCTTGGGGCGCGTCTGGTTGGTCAAGGTCGGGTCCTCCGTGCGGGGCCGTTCGGGTGGTCGGGGCGATGCGGGTGTGGCCGGTCCGGTCGTGGGTCGAGGCGCCGGGCCGGGGCGGTGGGCGCCGGTCGGGCCGTCTTGCCAAGATCGGGTTACTTAGGTAAGCCTAACCTTAACGAAGACGCGGCCGGTAGCCCACTCGGGGGTCGCAAACGAGCGCCGTACCTGAGCGCCACACCTGGAGGACGCCATGTCTGTTCCCACCGAGGCCAACGCCGGGCGCACCGATGTCTCTTCCCGGCGGCCGCGCACCGCGGAGCGGGCCCGCACCCTGGCCGCCCACGCCGGGTCGGCCACCCTGGACCTGCCCGGCGACCGGGAGGAGCATGTGATCCCCGCCGCACGGGCCGTCGAGGCCGACGGCTCGCTGCTGCTGCTCGTCCCGAGCGAGACCGCCGCGGTGGTGCTGACGTCCCGGGACGACGTGGCCGCCGTACTGCACCTGGTCGACGTCGCGCCGGTGGCCGTGCCGCACCGGGTCCGGGCGCACTGCTGGATCGCGGGCTGGCTGAGCATCCCCACCGGCCCCGACGCCGAGCGCGCCGCCGCGCTGTTGGCCGAGGCGGCTCCCGACCCCACCGCGTCCGAGCGCGCCGGGACGGTCGTGCGGCTGGAGGTCGGCGAGGTGCTGGTCGACGACCTGTGGGGCACCGGACACGTCGAACCCGACGACTACGCCGACGCCGCGCCCGACCCGCTGGCCGGGCACGAGGCCGAACTGCTCCAGCACCTGGCCGCGGCGCACGGCGACGACCTGTGCCGGCTGGCGATCGTGGCGGGCGCGCCGGCCTGCGCGGACCGGGTGGCGCCGGTGTCGCTGGACCGACACGGCATCCGGCTGCGCACCGGCGGCCCGGACCGCACCTGTGACGTGCGCTTCGAATTCGAGCACCCGGTGGCCGACCCGACCGAGCTGGGCGGCGCGCTGCGCCGGCTGCTGCACGGGGTGCACGGGGAGAGCTGAGGCGTTGGCCGGCCGCTTCGAGGGCCGGTCGTCCGGCTCGCGTCTCGCGCGAGGTCTTCCGGCTCGGGCTTCGTCCGCCTATCCCGTCGGCCCGTGGCCTCGCATGATGCGGCGCCCGCCGGGCAGTCTCCTCCTCCGTGGTCGGCCGTGCCGGGCCCGGGCCCGGGCCGGGAACCGGCTAACGTTTCCGGTCGCGGCACCGGGTGGCGATCCACCCGGACGGATCGCCACGGCGGACCGGTCGACGGTGCCGCCGGCGCGAGCCGGATCGCGGCGGGAACGGCGGAAGGGACGACACGGGGTGTCGGAGCAGCACTCGCGACACGAACCGGAGGGATCGGCGGACGAGGTCGGCCGCGCCCATCCGGGCCCTCGCGCGCCCTGGGAGCCGGAGCGGCCGGCGACACCGCGATCCGGCGCCAGCCCGTGGCAGGACCGGCTGCGCACCCAGCTGCGGTTCAGCGGGCACACCGCGAGCATCCCGATCGTGCCCGCCCCGGAGAAGCCCGAGGCCGGCCCCTCGGTCCCGCGCGTACTCGATCTCGCGCTGCGCACCGGCGAGTTGCTGCTGGCCAGCGGCGAGGGCGGGGAGGACGTCGAGGCGGCGATGCTCGGCATCACCGACGCGTACGGCCTGGAACGCTGCCAGCCCAATGTGACCTTCGTCGCGATCACCCTGTCCTATCAGCCCTCGCTGGTCGAACCGCCGGTCACGGGCGAGCGCGTGGTGCGCCGCCGCGCCGTCGACTACACCCGGCTCGACGAGGCACACCAACTGGTCGAGGCGATCACCCGATCCGAGTTGACCCTGGAGGAGGCGTACCACCGCCTCGCCGACATCCGCCGCAACCGACACCCCTACCCGCGCCCGCTGTTGCTGGTGTCCGCGGGGCTGATCGCGGCCTTCGCGAGCGTGATGGTCGGCGGTGGACCGATCGTGGCCGTCGCGGCCTGCGTCGCGGCGCTGATCGGCGAGCGGTTGGCGCAGCTGCTCGCCGAGCGCGGCGTCCCGGAGTTCTACCAGTTCGTGCTCGCCTCGATGCCGGCCGCCGCGATCACGGTGGTGATGATCAAGCTCGGCGCGGGGATCAACCCGTACGCCGTGGTCACCGGCGGGCTGTTCGCGCTGCTGCCGGGGCGCGCCCTGGTCGCCGCCGTACAGGACGGGCTGACCGGCTTCTACATCACCGCCGCGGCCCGGTTGCTGGAGGTCTTCTACCTGATCGTCGGCATCATCGTGGGCATCTCGATCGTGCTGTACATCGGCGACCAGGTGGGCGTGAAGTTCACCGTCGAGGGGACGTTCAACCTCAACGACAACCCCCGCGTCGTGCAACTCCTCGCGGCGGGCGGGGTGTCGCTGACGTTCGCGGTGCTGGTCCAGGTGCGTCGGGTGCTGCTGCCGATGGCGGCGGCGGGCGGAGCGGTCGGCTGGGCGGTGTTCCAGGTGCTGCGCGAGGCCGGCGCCGCGCCGGTCCTGGCCACGGCGGTGGCCACCGGGCTGCTCGGGCTGCTCGGGCAGTTGCTCGCCCGGTGGCACGGCACGTCGGCGCTGCCGTACGTGATCCCGGCGATCGGCCCGATGTTGCCGGGCAGCGCGATGTATCAGGGCATGCTCGGCCTGGCCCTCGGCCACACGGACAGCGGCTGGCGCAGCCTGGTGAACGCGGCGTCCCTGGCCCTGGCGCTCGCGGCGGGCGTCAACGTCGGCTCCGAGGCGGCCCGCTTCGTCCTGCCTTCCCCGCCGCCGCGCACGGGCCGCGAAATGCGACCGGCATCGAAGCGCACCCGGGGCTTCTGAACGACGGAGGCGGCGGGGGTGCGGGCGCGCGGGCGGCCGGTGTACGGACGACCGGCTCGGCGACATCCAGCGGTGCTCGCGGGGGCCGGGCGGCCGGGACCGCAGTCACCGGTGCCACAACGTGAACTCCGGCAACACAAAGGCACCCCCTATGGCGCCCGCCAGGCATCTCGACGACGGCGGGGAGCGTGCAGACCGCTTCGGCGACGGTGGGCGTCGGCCAAGGCGCAGCTGCGGCGAGGTGGTCGGGCCAGGATCACGGGCGAGCGATCACGGCGCAGTCCACGCGGTCGCGGGCACAGAGGGGTGCGGCACGGTCGCAGGCGCAGGCGGTGCCCCGATCGCGGTCGCAAGCGCGGGGGCACAGTCGCAGGCGCTACCCCGATCGCAGTCGCAAGCGCCGAGCGCACGGTCGCAGACGCAGACCCGATCGCGGTCGCAAGCGCAGGGGCACAGTCACAGGCGCTGCCCCGATCGCAGTCGCAAGCGCAGGGGCACGATCGGAGGCGCTGACCCGATCGCGGTCGCAAGCGCCGAGCGCACGGTCGCAGACGCAGACCCGATCGCAGTCGCAAGCGCGGGGGCACAGTCGCAGGCGCTACCCCGATCGCAGTCGCAAGCGCCGAGCGCACGGTCGCAGACGCAGACCCGGCCGCAGTCGCAAGCGCGGGGGCACAGTCGCAGGCGCTGCCCCGATCGCGGTCGCAAGCGCCGAGCGCACGGTCGCAGACGCAGACCCGGCCGCAGTCGCAAGCGCGGGGGCACAGTCGCAGGCGCAGGCGCAGGCGGACATCAAGGCGCTCGCGGACGCGCACGGTCGCGGGTGCATGCGCAGGCGTCGACGCGGTCGCGAGCGTGGGCGGTCGAGGGCGTGGTGCGCGTGATTGCACTCGCGGGCCGGGCTCGGGGGAACAGGGGTGTGCTCCTGGCGAGCGGGGGCCGAGGCGGGTGCAAGTCGTGTACCCGTGCGTGGACGTTGGCGGGGCGTGGATGTTGGTGCGGGCACAGACGTGAGCGTCGGTGTGAGCATGCCCATCGGCGCGGACCTGGACGTGATCGCGTGCCAGGCGTCCGCGTCCACGTTGGGGCCCGTGACCGTGTCCGCGTGGGCGTGGGCGTTGGCGCTCGTGTCCGCCTCCTCGTCGTGGGAACGACCCGGGTGGTGGGGGCGTTCGGGTTTTGGGGCTGTGGTCGTGGAGGCCCCGCTTCGACGCGAGTGGGCCTGGCTGCCGGGGCCACGCCGACAGCATGGAGGGCTCCGCATGCCGGACGCGCACGCATCCACCGGGCCGTTCGCCGCGCTGCGCAGGTGGTCGCCGCCGCGTGACACGCCGGTGCGCGCGGTCGTCCTGGTCCTGCCCGGTGGCCGGGCGCACGGTCGGCAACCCGCCTCCACCCGCAACCTGGCCTATCGACGCATGGTGCCGATAGCCCGCGCCGTACACCGCGCGACCCACGCGGCGGGCGCCGAGACCTGGCTGCTGCGCTACCGGGTGCGCGGCTGGAACGAGCCCGATCGCGACCCGGTCCAGGACGCGTGGTGGGCCCTCGACGGCATCCGTACCCGATACCCCGACGCCGAGGTCACCCTCGTCGGCCACTCGATGGGCGGCCGCACCGCGTTGCGGGTGGCCGGCCACGACAGCGTGCGTACGATCTGCGCGCTGGCGCCCTGGATCGAGGACGACGAACCGTACGCACAACTCGCCGGCCGGGACCTGGTCGTCGTACACGGCACGGCCGACCACACCACGAGCCCGAAGGCCTCGCACCGCTACGCGCTGGCCGCGCGCGAGGTCTCCGACCGCGTCTGCCGATTCGAACTCCCCGACGGCCACGCGATGATGCGCCGCGCACCGGCCTGGACCGAACTGGTCCGGCGCACCGTGGTGGGCGCGGTCACCGGCCGCCTGGACCCCGAGATCGCCCGTGCCATGCGAACACCGGCCCCGGACGGCCTCCGCGCCCCCGCGATCGGCGCGAGCAGCTAGGACGTGGCCTCAAGCCCCGTCATTCGGCGCCGATCGCGGTCAGGATGTCGGTGCGGGCGGCGGTGCGGGCCGGCCAGGCCGCCGCGACGACGCCCACGACGACCCCCAGGGCGAGGAATCCGGCGACGCCGGCCCAGGGCACGACCAGGACCAGATTCGGCAACTTGTCGCGCAGCGTGCCCAGGATTCCCCAGGCCAGGAACGCCCCGACCAGCAACCCGAGCACCGCACCGAACACCGAGATGACCGTCGACTCGACCCGGACCATCGTGCGCACCCGTGAGCGGTCCAGCCCGATCGCGCGCAACATGCCGATCTCCCGGCGGCGTTCGAACACCGACATGGCCAAGGTGTTGATCACGCCGAGCACCGCGATCAGCACCGCCATGGCCAGCAGCCCGTACATGATGTTGAGCAGCAGGTCGACCGTGCGACTGAAGGACTTCCGGATGGCCGCGCGATCCTCCACCTGCACGAGCGGGTTGTCGCCGATCGCGCGCTCGATCGCCCGCGTGGTCGCGGCGCTGCCGCCGCCCTCGACGCGCACCATGATCGAACGGATGTCGCGGTCGACCGTGTGCCGCTCCAGCAGCGCGGCCGGCACCGTCACCTTGGTCAACTGTTCGAGGTCGCCCTGGATGCCGCCGACCTTGACGGTGCCGCGGGCGCCGTCGGGGTAGCCGATCGGGATCACCGAGCCGACGCCCCATCCCCGCCGCTTGGCGGTGTCCGCGCTGATCAGGATCTCGCCGCGGCGCAGCGCGTCGGCGGCGGCGGTACGGCTGCCGGCCTCGGGCGCGGCGAGGCCGTCGAAGTCGATCAGGTGCTCGATGCCCTTGGGGTCCACGCCGATCACCGCCGCCTCGTGGCCGTCCAGCAGGACCGAGTCCCGGATCAGCGGCGAGATCGCGGTGATCCCGGGCACGCGGGCGACGACGGCGGGCACGCCCGCGTCGAGCGAGGCACCGTTGACCGTGCCGATCCGATAGTCCGCGGCGATCTCGGCGATCGCCCGTTCCTCGACGGCCTGCCGGATCGACGCGCCCAGCATGGTCAGGCCGGCGATCAGGGACAGGCCGATGGTCAGCGCGGACGCGGTGGCGGCGGTACGTCGGGGATTGCGTACCGCGTTGCGCCGGGCCAGCCGACCGGCCACGCCGAACACACGATCCAGCAGCGGCGTACCCACGGCGATGGCGGGTCGGGCCAGCGACGGGGTGAGCATGAGAACGCCGATCAACAGCAGGAACGCACCGAGCGCGACCGGGACCCGGCCGCTGTCGCCGGCCGCCGAACGCCCGTACACGGTGAGCGCCGCACCGACCGCCGTCACCAGCGCCCCCACCGCACCGCGGCCACGCGATCCGCCGCGGCCCGCCGGTCGCTCCACCACGTTCAGCGCGGCGACCGGGGGGATCCGGGACGCCCGCCGAGCGGGCAGCCACGCGGCGAGGAGGGTGACCGCGCCGCCCACGAGCAACGCGACCGCGATCGTACGGCCCTCCACGATCAGTGGGCCGGCGGGCAGGTGTGCGCCGAATCGTTCCAGCAGCGCCCGAAGCGCACCGGCCAGCGCGATGCCGGTGGCGAAGCCGAGCAGGGAGGCGATCACGGCGACGGCCGCAGCCTCGAAAAGCACGATCCGGGTGACCTGTCCGCTGCGGGCGCCGACCGCGCGCAACAGGGCCAGTTCGCGGGTGCGTTGGGCGACCAGCATGGTGAAGGTGTTGGCGATGATGAAGGTCGCGACGAACAGCGCGATGCCGGCGAACGCAAGCAGCGCGATCGTCATCTGCCGGGTGCCGGCCTCGATCATGTCCACCTGCTCGCGGGCGAGCGTACGTCCGGAGGCGACCCGCAGATTGTCCGCGTCCGGCACCACGCGCAGGGCCGCGGCGCGCAACGCCGCCTCGCTCGTACCGGGAACCGGGACCAGGTCGATCTCGGCGTAGCGCCCCGGCTCCAGCAGCAGCCGCTGTGCGGTCGCGGTCTCGAACAGCACGAGCGAACCACCCGAGGACACGCGCGGATCGTCGGTCGCGAACACCCCGGTCAGCCGGGCCGCGATCATCGGCCCGCCGAACGCGACGCGCACGGTGTCGCCGACCCGGAAACCGCCCTTGTCCGCGGTCCGCACGTCGAGCGCGATCTCGGCGGCGGCGGCCGGTCCGCGCCCGGACCGCATCGGAAAGCGGGGATCGGTGCCGTCGCCGACCGGCGCGAAGTTCGTCCCGATCGTCGTCCACCCCGACCCGAGCAGGTCACCGTCCCGGTCCACCACGCCGGTGAACCCCTCCAGCACACCACGCGCCCGGGCGACACCGGGCAGCGCGCGCAGCCGGGCGAGGGTGTCGTCGGTGAGCGTGGGTTCGGGCCGACCGTGCGCGCGCGAGCCGGTGCGGTCGACGTTGTCGTCCAGGACGGCGACGGACACGTCCGCGAAGCTCTTGGAGGCGGTGTTCTTGAACGCCCGCCCCAGGGTGTCCGACAGAACGAGCGTGCCCACGACGAACGCCACACCGAGCAACACCGCGACGGCGGTCATCGCCAATCTGGTCCGGTGTGCGACGACATTGCGCAGCGCGAAACGAAACACGGGCAACTCCAGGAGGACCGAGCACGAACAGCGGGATCCCGCTCATCCTCACCCGCCCCCACCAGCGCGGACGTCCCCCACCGGTAGCCCTTCGCACCCCCCGGTCCATCCGCCTGAAGCCCGACCTCACCCCCATGAGACGGACCCGCCCACCCCCCGGACACACGCCCCAACGCACGTCCCGACACCTGGACGGAGCCACCGAAGCGGCACGCGAGGCGAGACGGCACGGCGCGCGGTCGCGCAGGCGCCAAGAGGGCCGCCGCACGCAACGGTTCGCCGCACACCGCCGTGCGGATGCGGGTGCGTCCTCCCGCCGCGCGGAGGGGGCACGGCGTGGGGCGGGGTCCTCGCGTCGGTCAGGACTTCGGCGGGGTCGGCGTGTTCAGGCGGGTGCGGAGCCACGTGGTGATGTCGGCGTAGCGGGCCTCGGCGCCGTGGCGGGTGGGCTCGTAGTAGGTGCGGCCGTGGATGGCGTCGGGGGCGTACTGCTGCGCCGCCACACCGTCGGGGTCGTCGTGCGGGTAGAGGTAGCCCTGCGCGTGGCCGAGTTTGGCGGCGCCCTTGTAGTGCCCGTCCCGCAGGTGCGGCGGGACGGGACCGGCCAGTCCCTTCCGAACGTCGGCGAGCGCGGCGTCGATCGCCAGGTAGGCCGCGTTCGACTTGGGTGCGAGGGCGAGGTGGATGACCGCCTGGGACAGCGTGATCCGCGCCTCGGGGAAGCCGATCAGCGCAACCGCCTGCGCGGCGGCCACCGCGACCTGGATCGCGGTGGGATCGGCCATCCCGATGTCCTCGCTCGCCGAGATCATCAACCGCCGGGCGATGAAGCGCGGGTCCTCCCCCGCCTCCACCATCCGCGCGAGGTAGTGCAGCGCGGCGTCCACGTCCGAACCCCGGATCGACTTGATCAACGCGCTCGCCACGTCGTAGTGCTGATCCCCGTCCCGGTCGTACCGCACCGCCGCCCGGTCCACCGCGCTCTCCAGCGTGGCCAGGGTGATCGATTCCTCGCCCTTGTCGGCGGCCGACCCCGCACCCGCCTCCAACGCGGTCAGGACGCGCCGCGCGTCACCACCCGCGATCCGCAGCAGGTGCTCCTCGGCGTCGGAGTCGAGGGTCAGCGTCCCGGCCAGGCCCCGTTCGTCGGTGAGCGCGCGCTGAACCACCTCGCGCAGGTCGTCGTCGGTCAACGACTCCAGGGTCAGCAGGAGCGACCGCGACAGCAGCGGGCTGATGATCGAGAAGTAGGGGTTCTCGGTGGTCGCCGCGATCAGCGTCACCCATCGGTTCTCCACGGCCGGCAGCAACGAATCCTGCTGGGCCTTGGAGAAGCGGTGGATCTCGTCGAGGAAGAGCACCGTGTCCCGCCCCTGGGAGCCGGCGTGCCGACGCGCGTCCTCGATCACCGCGCGCACTTCCTTGACGCCCGCCGTGATCGCGGACAGTTCCACGAACCGCTGACGGGTGACATGGCTGACCACATAGGCGAGCGTGGTCTTGCCGGTACCGGGCGGTCCCCACAAAATCACCGAACTCGGCGCGGTGACCCGACTCTCCGAGGCCACCAGCCGACGCAACGGCGACCCTTCACCCAGCAGGTGCCGCTGCCCGACCACCTCGTCCAGATCACGCGGCCGCATCCGCACGGCAAGCGGCGCGAGCGAGGGGTCCTTGGCCTGCCGCGCCTCGGCGGCAGCAGTAAAAAGATCGGCATCCACCCAACGACCCTAACCCCCATGCCCAACCCCAACCCCAACGACGGCCACCCCCGAAAACCCCCGGCACGCCCCGGGCCATCCGGCCGGGACAGCCAATCCGAACCGGGCGTCGCGATGGTCACAGACCGAAGCGGCGTCGCCGGCGATCCAACGGCTTGCGATGCCCGACACCGGCGGCGCCAGAGCCGGAGAACGACCGGATCGTCTCCCCCGACGGAGCTTCTCGCATAGCCGGGTACCCCCAACGCCCATTGCGCTTCAGTTGCGGGGTGCCGGTCCGGGACCGGGTCCGACTCGAGGCATCGGCCGCCCCGGCGCGCGGGGCTCCAAGACCGGGACCCCGACGAGACGACCGCACTACTCGGCGAAACCCGGCCGGCAACGGCGCGAAAGGCGAGCGCCCGGGTCGAGTCCACCATGGAGCCTTCAGGGGCGGCCCGGATGCTCCCAACGCAGGTCGCACCGTGGTCGCGAGCTGCCGGCCCGAGCCGGCCCGAGCCGACGATGGGCCGCCGCCGGCGTGCGGAGTTCCGAGACGTGGAGCGCCCGACAAGACGCGCGTGTTGCTCACGGAAAACCGACCAACAGCGGCGGGCGGAGTGGGTGCTCGGGTCGAGTTTGCCGGGGCGCCTACCCGAGTGGGTCGGGTATTTCCGGCGCGCGTTGCGTTGTTGCTTCCGGGTGGCCGGTGCGGGGCCGACCAGAGCCGGTGATGGGCCGCCGCCAGCGTGCGGAGCTCCGAGACGTGGAGCGCCCGACAAGACGCGCGTGTTGCTCACCGAAAACCGACCAACAGCGGCGGGCGGAGTGGGCGCTCGGGTCGAGTTTGCCGGGCGTGCGCCCCCGGGTGGGTCGGGTGCTTCCGGCGCGCGTTGCGTAGTTGCTTCCGGGTGGCCGGTGCGGGGCCGACCAGAGCCGGTGATGGCCCGCCGCCGGCGTGCGGGGCTCCGAAACCCGGGGCTCCCGACGAGACGTGCGTGTTGCTCACCGAAAACCGACCGGCAGCGGCGGGCGGGGTGGGTGCTCGGGTCAGGTCCGCCGGGGTGCCTACCCGAGTGGGTCGGGCGTTTGCGGCGTGTGGGTGACGAGGGTTCACAAAACCGGACGGCGTGGGATGCCGTGGCCTCGGTGTGGGAGAAAACCGCAGGTCAGCGCGAAGAGAAGAGGTTTGAGGTGCCTCGGGATCCGGTTTCGCCCCTCACTGGGCACTTTCGGTCCCCTCGACGACCTCCGCGAGGTCGCGGCTCAAAGGCGATTCCGACCAGGCAGTCTTGCTCTCCACGCTCGCGCTGAAGAGGCCGGAGCGGACGAAACCGGCACTCGGCGCCCGACTTTCCACCACGACCCCACAAAACCGCAGGTCACAGAAACCTGAAGCCCACCAACCACCCGCCGAGATCCGGTTCCGAACCCCAACTCCCCCCACCGCCGAAACACCCCAACCCACCCCGGAAGGCCCCTCGGCAAACTCGACCCGAGCACCCACTCCGCCCGCCGCTGCAGGTCGCTTTTTCGCCGACCAACACACCCGCCTCACCGAAAGCCCCAAGCCTCGAAGCCCCGCACGCCGGCAGCGGCCCACCACCGACTCAGGCCGGCCCCGGACCAGCCTCCCGCGACCAAAAGCTCAACCCCCGCCGCAAGCACCCGACCCACCCCGGAGCGCACGCCCGGCAAACCCGACCCGAGCACCCACCCCGCCCGCCGCTGCAGGTCGCTTTTTCGCCGACCAACACACCCGCCTCACCGAAAGCCCCAAGCCTCGAAGCCCCGAACGCCAGCAGCGGCCCACCACCGACACGGACAGCCCCCGCGCCGGCCAGCCCGCAGCCACCAGCGCGACGCCCGCGGAAACGCCCGACCCACCGGGAAGGGTCCTCGGCGGACTCGACTCAACCGCCCTCGCTCCCCGCCGTTGCCAACCGCTTGTCCTGCCCAGCGATGCGCCCGACTCGTCGGACACAGCTGTCCCGCCGGCAATCCCAAGCCCTCCAACCACCCGCGCCCCTAACCCGGACCGCCTCGACCCGTCCGCCGGCCTGCGGCTCGGCTCGGCTCGGCTCGGTTCGGATCGGCATGACCCAGGCAAGGGCGGGGCGTGGAGGGACCGCAACCCGCTTTGTCGTCATCGGTGTTGCGGCAGCGAAAGCCGGAGTCCCTCGGCGCCGCACAGCGGCGTCCACCTGCACCCCCACCCCCTCCCCCGCCCCTCCTCCGAGAGCGCAGCGCACGAGCGCACGCTCAGCCCCCACATCTCACGACACGCCCCTACGCCGTGCGTGCACCACCGCTCTCGCCAAGGAACTCAACGCACAGGCCGGCGGCTCGGGGAGTAGGCAGGCGCCGTCCGGCGGCATTGACCCGGTCCAGCGAAGGGCCCCGTCTCTCGCCCCCGCGTCGCCGCGCCCCCACGCTGCGCCCACGCCGCCACCGCGAGTGTCGCGATTCGGGCCGGGTGGCGCGACGCCCGGTGCTGGGACGGGGGTTCGCCGGGTGCGGGTCAGCGTAGGACGCCGGCTGATTTGGCTGTTTGGAGCCATTCGGGGAATTCGTTCATCAGGTTGTCGTAGAGGGTGGCGTCGGGCATGCGGCGGGGGTCGGCGCCTGCTTCGAAGAAGCCCGCGTTGTCGACCACGCGGTACTTCGGGGCGGGCAGGTCGTCGAGGCGGTGCAGGAAGCGGAATTCGTCTCGGCCGAAGCCGATGAACTGCCAGAAGATGGGCAGTTCGGCCGCCTTGCACAAAGCCTTCTCGGCGGCCTTGGCGTTGTTCGGCGCGCCGTCGGTCTGGAAGATCACGAAGGCCGGGTCGGTCGCGCCGCACGAGCGGTAGTGCGCGATCACCGCCTCCATCGCGGACACGTAGTCGGTGGTGCCCATGTGGCCGAGCTTCTTGTGCAGCGCGGCGATGCGGCCGCCGTAGTTGTCCAGCGAGATCTCCTCGGCCGCGTAGGCCTTCGTGTCGAAGAAGATCACCGGCACCGTGCCGTCGTCGTCGAAGTGCGCGGCTGCGGCCAACACCCGGTCGGCGAGCGCCTGGACGCTGCCGTTCTTGTAGAACGGCGCCATGCTGCCCGAGCGGTCGAGCACCAGATAGACCGCCGCCCGCACGCCGGCCAGCCTGTTCTTCTCCAGGCTGACCCCGGCCGCCTTGTAGAGGCTCACCAGGCCGGGCGCGGAACGCTCGATCTTGTCGAGACTGACCGCCGAGCCGCTGCCGCTGCGCACGGTGGCCGAGGGTGTCGCGCCGACCGGCGGCGGGGCCGCCGGGGCCGGTGCGGGCTTCGACTTCTTGCGACCGAACAGCGAGAAGGGCATGGCGAGGCTCCCAGCAGTCGAACGAGTCGGGTGGCCGCCCCCTCCCGGGGGCTTCCCGCGCCTACGCTCCCAGATGCCCCACCCCCACGAACAGGGGCAGATCCCTCACGAATCGGCCATGTCGCATCCCGCCCGACCGCGCCGAACCCGGTCGGCCGTCCACCCCGGCGGCACCACCACCACCTCGCCCACATCGCCGGCCCACATCACCTGCGGCCCGAACGCCTCGGCCAGCGCCACCACCGCCCGCTCCACCGCGCCCTCCCCCGGAGCCCGGCAGGTCAGCCCGGACGCCGGCTCGTCGGCGCCGATCCGCTTGCGCTCACCCGCGACCGCCAGCGCGAGGCCGCCCAGATGATCGCCGTCACCACCCCCGGGCCGCTCCGGCAGCGGATCGGCCACCTCCGCGCCGTCGACCCACAGACTGAACCAGCAGCGCGCCGACAACCCTTCGCCCCGCAACACCCCCAACAGATCGCCGACTTGCGGATAGGACGCGGCCCGCGCCTCCTCCAGGAGGTCGGCCGGCACCGGCGTGCCGAACGACTCGACGAACTCCAGGCCCCCCTCGCCGTCGGTGAACCACCGCAGCGGATTGATATGCACGGTGTGGCTCATGCGACCTCCCGATTCGAGCCCCGACCTCGACCCGTTCCAGCATCCCGCCCGCCTCCGACATGCGAGGCGACCCGAACCCCCGACCCGGCCTCGGCACCGGCCCCCGCGCCCGCCCCCACGGCAACGGGCGCTCCACCTCCGCCCGTTGCACTGCCGCCGGCCCCGCCGCTCGCCGCCCGCTCCAGTGCCGCCGCGCGCCGCCGCCGCGACGCGTGGAACCACTCCTGCCATTCCCGCGTGCCCTCGATCGCCTGCACACGCGCCATCGCGTACAACCGCACCGGCGGCGAGCCGCGATATCGCATGTTGGCCATCGTCCCGTCGGGCTCGGTCAGGAAGCGCCCGATGGCACCCTGCGTCCAGCCGCGCCCCAGCACGGTCGACCGCGTCACGTACTCCGCCGGCACCCGCCGCTTGGTCAAGTCCACCGCCATGTCGGCCTCCCCGAGGTAGTGCGAACCGATCCCGGCGACCGGCTCGACTACCAAGGTAGGCACCGACGCCCGTGCCTGCTTCTTCCCTGTGCAGAAGCGTTTTTCCTACCCCCCGCCCCCACCTTTACATGCCCCACCTCCACGCCCCCCAACGCCGAAGGGCGGCCGAGCCATCGGCCCGACCGCCCCACAACATCCACCGACAGGTGGTTACGCCTTCTCCGCACCCGCACCCGCATCGGCAACCGCGCCCGCGCCCTTGGCACCGACGTCCCCGGCCCCCGACTTCGGCTTCGCGTCGATCCCCGCCTCCCGCCGCTGCTGCACCGTGATCGGCGACGGCGCCCCGGTCAACGGATCCCCACCGGAAGCCGTCTTCGGGAACGCGATCACATCCCGAATCGACTCCGCCCCGCCCAACAACGCCACCAGCCGGTCCAGCCCCAACGCGATCCCACCATGCGGCGGCGGCCCATACGCGAACGCGTCCAGCAGGAACCCGAACTGCGACTGCGCCTCCTCCTCCGACATCCCGATCGCCGCGAACGCGCGCTCCTGCACGTCCCGACGGTGGATACGGATCGAACCGCCGCCGATCTCGGTGCCGTTGAGCACGATGTCGTACGCGTTCGACAGCGCCTCGCCCGGGTTCTTGTCGAACCCGTCCAGCCACTCCGCCGTCGGCGCCGTGAAGGGGTGGTGGATCGCGTGCCAACCCTGGTGGTTGCCGGCCGCGTCCTCGATCGGCTCGAACATCGGGAAGTCGACGACCCAGAGGAAGTTCCACTTCGACTCGTCGATCAACGACCCGCGCCGGGCGATCTCCAGCCGCGCCGCGCCCAGCAGTTCGAGCTGCGCCGTGCGCCGCCCGGCCGCGAAGAAGATGCAGTCGCCCCTACTCGCCCCGGTCGCCTCGACCAGCCCGGCCAGGTGCTCCTCGGACAGGTTCTTGGCCACCGGGCCGCGCAGTTCGCCCGTCTCCGCGTCGACCAGCACGTAGGCGAGCCCGCGCGCCCCGCGCGCCTTGGCCCAGTCCTGCCAGCCGTCCAGCTCCTTGCGGGTCTGCGCGGCGCCGCCGGGCATCACCACCGCACCGATGAACTCGGCCTGGAACACCCGGAACGAAGTGCCCTCGAAGTAGGCCGTCAGGTCCACCAGTTCGCACCCGAAACGGGTGTCCGGCTTGTCCGAGCCGTAGCGCGCCATCGCCTCGGCGTAGGGCAGCCGGGGCAGCGGCAGCGCGATCTCCACGCCGTGCACCTCGCGCCACACCCGCGCGATCAGCTTCTCGGTCAGCGCCAGGATGTCCTCGGCGTCGCAGAACGACATCTCGACGTCCAGCTGGGTGAACTCCGGCTGCCGGTCGGCCCGGAAGTCCTCGTCCCGGAAACAGCGCGCGATCTGGTAGTAGCGCTCCATGCCGGCCACCATCAACAGCTGCTTGAACAGCTGCGGCGACTGCGGCAGCGCGTACCACGAGCCCGGCTGCAGCCGCACCGGCACCAGGAAGTCGCGGGCGCCCTCGGGTGTGGAGCGGGTCAGGTACGGCGTCTCGATGTCGAGGAAGTCGTGGTCCTCCATCACCTCGCGGATCACCCGGGTGACCTTCGAGCGCAGCCGCAGGTTGCGCGCCATCGACGCGCGCCGCAGGTCGAGGTAGCGGTGCTTGAGCCGCACCTCCTCGTTGACCGTGCCCGGGGTGTACTCCTCGATCGGGAACGGCAGCGGCGCCGCCTCCGACAGGATCTCGAAGTCGTCCACGACGACCTCGACCGCCCCGGTGGGGATCTCGGTGTTCTCGTTGCCGTCGGGACGCACCCGCACGTCGCCGGTGACCCGTACGCAGAACTCGGAGCGCAGGTTGTGCACCGTCTCCAGGTCGCGGAAGACCACCTGCACGGTGCCCGAGGCGTCGCGCAGGTCCACGAACGCCACGCCGCCGTGATCGCGCCGCCGGGCCACCCAGCCGGCGAGCGTCACGGTGTGGCCGGCGTGCTCGGCGCGGAGCGTCCCGGCGTCATGGGTGCGGATCACTGAAGCTTCTCCTTCAAGACGGTGACGACCTGGTCGAGCGGAACCGGGGTCTGGTCCCCGTTCGACAGGTCCTTGATCTGGGCGACGCCCTCGGTGAGGTCACGATCGCCGACGACGATGGCGTAGCGGGCGCCGGATTGCGACGCGGCCTTCATGGCGCCCTTGAGCTTCTTCCCGCCGAACGCCATGTCGGCGGGGATGTCCTCGATCCGCAGCTGGGTGACCATGGCGAAGACCGCGCGGCGGGCCGCGTCGCCGATCGCCACGCCGTAGACGTCGCAGTCGGCGGGGGTCTCCACGGCCTGGCCCTCGGCCTCCATCGCGAGCATCGTGCGGCCGATGCCCAGCGCCCAGCCCACCGAGGGCAGGTCGGGGCCGCCGAGGTCCTCGGACAGGCCGTCGTAGCGCCCGCCGCCGCCGATCGCCGACTGCGCGCCGAGGCCGTCGTGCACGAACTCGAACGTGGTGCGGTTGTAGTAGTCGAGGCCCCGGACCAGCCGGGGGGTGTCCTCGTAGGCGATCTCCAACTCGTCGAGCATGCCGCGCACGAACGTGTGGTGTTCGGCGCACGCCTCGCACAGGTGGTCGGTGATCAGCGGGGCGTCGGCGATCAGCGCCTGCACCTCGGGTCGCTTGTCGTCGAGCACGCGCAGCGGGTTGATCTCGATCCGCGCGTGCGTCTCCGCGTCCAGGTCGAGCGCGCGCAGGAACTCCTGCAGCTTGGCCCGGTAGACGGGGCGGCACTCGCGGCAGCCGAGCGAGTTGAGCAGCAGCCGGAAGTCGCGCAGGCCGAGCTTTTGGAAGCCCTCGGTGGCCAGCGCGATCATCTCGACGTCGACCAGCGGGTCGTCGCTGCCGATCGCCTCGGCGCCGACCTGGGTGAACTGCCGGGTACGGCCGGCCTGCGGGCGCTCGTAGCGGTAGTACGAGCCGAAGTACCACAACTTCACCGGCAGTCGGCCCGCGTACAGGTTGTGCTGGAGCACCGAGCGCATCACCGCCGCGGTGCCCTCGGGGCGCAGCGTCAGCGAACGGCCGCCGCGGTCCTCGAAGGTGTACATCTCCTTGGTCACGATGTCGGTGGACTCGCCGACGCCGCGCAGGAAGAGGCCGGTCTCCTCGAAGGTGGGGGTCTCGATGTACTGGAAACCCGCGTCGCGCAGTTCCAGGCCGAACTGGATCCGGATCCGGTTGAACGTCTCCGAGTACGGCGGGAGCATGTCGAAGGTGCCCTTGGGGGCGTTGAAGGTACTCACGGTATGAAAATCCGTCACATTCCTCGGTGCGGTCCCGCGGGCGGCGTCAGCTCTTGCAGATACGGATTGCTCGCGCGCTCGCGGCCGATCGTCGTCTGGGGGCCGTGGCCGGACAGGACGACGGTCTCGTCCGGCAGGGGCAGACACACCCGGGACAACGAGCGCAACATCTGCGCGTGATCGCCGCCGGGCAGGTCGGTGCGTCCGATGGAGCCGGCGAACAGCAGGTCACCCGAGTACAGGACGGGCGGGATGTCCGCGCTTGCCTGGGTGCCGAAGGCCACCGACCCCTGTGTATGGCCGGGCGCATGATGGACCGTCAACTCAAGGCCCGCGAGTTCGAGCACGGCGCCGTCGGTGAGCAGGCGCACGTCCTCGGGTTCGGTGAAGGTCATCCCGCCGAACAACTGCTGTCCCACACCGAGCGACAGGCCCTTGGCCGGGTCGGAGAGCAGGTCGCGGTCGTCGGGGTGGATCCACGCGGGCACCTTGTGCTCGGCGCACACGGGCACCACCGAGAACATGTGATCGATGTGCCCGTGGGTCAACACCACCGCCACCGGGCGCAGCCCGTGCTCGCGGACGATGTCCTGTACGCCGTCGAACGCGTCCTGCCCGGGATCGACGATCACGCACTCCTCGCCGGCGCCCGGAGCGACCACGTAACAGTTGGTCCGGAAGGACCCTGCGGGGAACCCGGCGACGATCACGTTCGTCCTCTCGGTCTCGGGGTCTTCCGGCGACGGGGGCAAGCACGGAAGTATGCGGCGGACGTGGGAATCGGATACGAGACTACCGGCGCGCGGGGGCGGATCGCGAACCGGTTCCGGGGGTGCGTGCCTAGACTGTGCGCGAGCTGCGGCCGGTTCCGCACCTGTGGGATCACCGCAGGTCGGGACCGGTACACCGATCCCGTCACGGTGCCGGAAGCCGTCGTCCGGCGCAGGCTCGGTCGCACGGCCGTCCGGGTCGAGTCCCATCCACATCGAGTCCGTTCGAACCATTCGAATCCAGGAGAGCACGCGGTGGTCACCAAACAGCAGCGCCAGCGACAGCTCGCGCGCGAGAAGTTCGAGCGCCAGCAGGAGCGACGCGGGACCGCGCACGCACGCCGGCGCCGGCGCAATCAGGTCGTCGCCGCGGTCGCGGCGGTGGTCGTGGTGGCGGGTGGCGGGGCGTGGCTCGCGGTGGCGACGAGTGACGACGACAAGGACGACAAGAAGACGAACGCGGCGAACACCCCGCCGAGCGCGCAGCCCTCCGCGCCGCAGTCGCCGCCCGCCGCCAAGCCGAAGACGTGTGCGGCGCCGGCGCCGGGCGAACCGACGAAGGAGCAGTTCAGCGCGGAGCCCGCGATGTCGATCGACACCGCCGGCGCGTACACGATGACGCTCAAGACCACCTGCGGCGAGGTCAAGGTCGCCCTGGACGCGGCCAAGGCGCCGCACACGGTGAACTCGTTCGCGTTCCTGGCGGGCAAGAAGTTCTTCGACCACACCAAGTGCCACCGGCTGACCACGGGCGGCCTGGCGGTGCTCCAGTGCGGCGACCCGACCGGCACCGGCACGGGTGGTCCGGGGTACAAGTTCGTCGACGAGAACCTGGGCACCGCCGGCGCGGACGGCACCGCGGCCTACCCCGCGGGCACGGTGGCGATGGCGAACTCCGGTCCCGGCACCAACGGCAGCCAGTTCTTCCTGGTCACCGGGGACAGCAAACTGCCGCCGAACTACACCCCGTTCGGCAAGGTCACCGGCGGGATGGACGTTTTGCAGAAGATCGCCGCCGCGGGCACCGAGGACGGCGGCAGCGACGGCGCGCCGCACGAGAACGTGGTCCTCGACAGCGTGACCGTGGCCAAGTAGCAACCGACCGCACGCGTGTTCCACCGCGACTCCCCGGGCACGGCCCGGCCCGCGCCCGGGGGGTCCTGTGTAGAGTGCGCCGCATTCAGCATCGAAGGAGGCCGCTGTGAGCAGCGACCCGTGGGGCCGCGTGGACGAGCAGGGAAACGTCTTTGTCAAGACGGCGGACGGTGAACGCTCCGTCGGTTCGTGGCAGGCGGGTTCCCCGGACGAGGCCCTGGCCTACTTCCGGCGCAAGTACGAGGGACTCGCCGTCGAGGTGGAGTTGCTCGCGCGGCGGGTACGGACCACCGATCTCGCGCCCAAGGACGCCCACCACGCGATCGAGCGCCTGCGCGCGAGCATCGTCGACGCGAACGCGGTCGGCGATCTGGATTCGCTGGTCAAGCGCCTGGACGCGCTGGTGACCGTGGTGGATTCCAAGCGCGAGGAGCGCAAGGCCACCCGCGCGAAGGCGCAGGAGGAGGCGCAGGGCGCCAAGGAGCGGATCGTCGCCGAGGCCGAGCAGCTGGGCCAGAGCACGGACTGGCGACCGGCCGGCGAGCGACTGCGCGCGCTGGTGGACGCCTGGAAGGCCGTGCCGCGCCTGGACCGCAAGGCCGACGACGAACTGTGGCACCGGTTCTCCCAGGCCCGGTCCAACTTCGCCAAGCGCCGCAAGGCGCACTTCGCGGAGCTGGACGGTCAGCGCGACAGCGCCAAGCGGGTCAAGGAGAAGTTGGTCGAGGCGGCCGAGGCGCTGTCGACGTCCACCGACTGGACCGACACCGCGGCGCGCTACCGCGACCTGATGAACGACTGGAAGGCCGCCGGTCGGGCCCAGCGCGATGTCGAGGAAGAGCTGTGGCAGCGCTTCCGGGCCGCGCAGGACGTGTTCTTCGCGGCGCGCAGCGAGGTGTTCGCCGAGCGCGACTCCGAGCAGCGGGAGAACCAGGCGGCGAAGGAGGTGCTGCTCGTCGAGGCCGAGACGATCCTTCCGGTGACGGACGTCAAGGCGGCCCGGGCGGCGCTGCGCTCGATCAACGACCGTTGGGAGGCCATCGGCCACGTCCCGCGCGATGCCCGGCCGAGGATGGAGGCCCGGCTCCAGACGGTCGAGCGGGCCATCCGCGAGGCCGAGGAGGAGCTGTGGAAGCGCACGAACCCGGAGGCCCGGGCTCGCGCGCAGGCGGCGGTGGACCAGATCCAGGCGTCCATCGACAAGCTCACCCAGCAGGCGGAGAAGGCCCGCGCGGCGGGCAACGAGCGCAAGCTGCGCGAGGCCGAGGAGTCGATCGCGGCTCGTGCGGAGTGGCTGGCCGAGGCGAACAAGGCGCTGGAGGAGTTCTCCGGCTGAGCGGGTCGAGCGGCCGGCCGGACGGGCCGAGCGGTTCGAGTCGCGCGGGCGCGCGCGTACGCGGATCCCTCGCGTAGGCGCGGCCGGCGCCGCGACGCGGCGACGCACATCAGGCGCGGGCGGATCCGGATCGGCGATCAGCCGGTCCGGATC
>NZ_JBHTVA010000059.1:72440-74120 GCF_042793325.1 Embleya sp. NPDC056575 | reverse complement strand
ATCGCCGTCGGCCCCTCGCGCGTTGCGGGTCGTACGCCTTCTCGGCGTTGAGGTGCTCCGTGATCTCGTCCGTTGCGATCCTCATCGGTCGGAGACCGACGCCACATGTATTACTACTCGTCGATTTTCGCCATGATTTCGTCCGACACGTCGAAGTTCGCCCAGACCTCCTGGACGTCGTCGCTGTCCTCCAGGGCCTCGATCAGCCGGAAGATCTTGCGCGCGCCGTCCTCGTCCAGCTCGACCGAGACGCTGGGCAGGAAGTTGGCGTCGGCCGAGTCGTAGTCGATCCCGGCGTCGACGAGCGCGGTGCGCACGGCGACCATGTCGGTGGCCTCGCTGACCACCTCGTACGTCTCGCCCAGGTCGTTGACCTCCTCGGCGCCGGCGTCGAGCACCGCGCCCAGGATGTCGTCCTCGCTCAGGCCGTTCTTGGGCACGATCACGACGCCCTTGCGGGTGAACATGTACGACACCGACCCCGGGTCGGCCATCGAGCCGCCGTTGCGCGTCATCGCGACCCGCACGTCGGACGCCGCGCGGTTGCGGTTGTCGGTCAGGCACTCGATCAGCACCGCGACACCGTTCGGCCCGTACCCCTCGTACGTGATCGACTGGTAATCGGCGCCGCCGGCCTCCGCACCGGAGCCGCGCTTGACCGCGCGGTCGATGTTGTCGTTCGGGACCGAGGACTTCTTGGCCTTCTGAATGGCGTCGTAGAGCGTCGGGTTGCCGGCGACGTCACCGCCGCCGGTGCGGGCCGCCACCTCGACGTTCTTGATCAGCTTGGCGAAGAGCTTTCCGCGCCTGGCGTCGATGACGGCCTTTTTGTGCTTGGTGGTCGCCCACTTCGAGTGGCCGGACATCCGCCTCTACTCCTTCGGGTCGCGGGTGCGCTGCACGGACCTGTACAGGCTGGAAGATCCTACCGGCGCGCGGACTCAGAGCGTGGCACGGACCATGTCCACGAAGTACGCGTGCACGCGCCGGTCGGGGGTGAGCTCGGGGTGGAAGGACGTGGCGAGCAGGTTGCCCTGGCGAACCGCCACGATCCGGTCGCCGTACGGCTCGGCGCTCAGCCGGGCCAGCACCTCGACCTCGGCGCCGACCGACTCGACCCACGGGGCCCGGATGAACACGCCGTGGATGGGGTCGCCGCCCTCGAGGCCGGCGAACGGGACGTCGGCCTCGAACGAGTCGTTCTGGCGCCCGAACGCGTTGCGTCGCACGATCATGTCGATACCGCCGACCGTCTCCTGGTCCTCGCGCCCGTCCAGGATCTTGTCCGCGAGCATGATCATGCCCGCGCACGAGCCGTAGACCGGCATGCCCTCGGCGACTCGCCCGCGCAGCGTCGGGAACAGGCCGAAGGAGACCGCGAGCTTGGACATCGTGGTCGACTCGCCACCGGGTATGACGAGCGCGTCGAGGTCGGCGAACTCCTCGGCCTTGCGCACCGGGCGCGCGATCGCGTCGAGTTCGGCCAGCGCGATGGCGTGTTCGCGCACGTCGCCCTGGAGGGCGAGGACACCGATGATGGGAGTGGTGGACACGTCAACCTCGTCCGGTCGTAGGTACCGAGCCGGGGGCGCCCGCCGGGGGCGGGCGGGGCCGCCCCCCCCCCAGAGGGTCAGTGGGGGGGGGGCACCCCCCCCCCCCCCCGAGCCCCGGGCCGCCGGG
>NZ_JBHTVA010000059.1:0-72430 GCF_042793325.1 Embleya sp. NPDC056575 | reverse complement strand
GGGGCGCGCCCCCGTTGTTGGGGTGGGGTGCACCCCACACCGGGGGGGGTTGGTTGGTCCCGCGGGGGCCCGGGGGGGGGGGGGGGGGGGCCCCCGGCCCACGGCATGTGCGAAGTGGCGCGGGACTACCAGCCGCGGCCGGCGTAGCGCTGCTCGGCGGGGAGGGTGTCGATGTTGATGCCGACCATCGCCTCGCCCAGACCGCGCGAGACCTTGGCGATCACGTCCGGGTCGTCGAAGTGCAGGGTCGCGTCCACGATCGCCTTGGCGCGCTTGGCCGGGTCGCCCGACTTGAAGATGCCGGAGCCGACGAACACGCCCTCGGCGCCGAGCTGCATCATCATCGACGCGTCGGCGGGGGTGGCGATGCCGCCCGCGGTGAACAGCACCACCGGCAGCTTGCCGGCCTCGGCGACCTCCTTGACCAGCGCGTACGGCGCCTGGAGGTTCTTCGCGGCGACGAACAGCTCGTCCTCGTCGAGGACCGAGAGTGCCTTGATGTCCTTGAGGATGGTGCGCATGTGGCGGGTGGCCTCGACCACGTTGCCGGTGCCGGCCTCGCCCTTGGAGCGGATCATCGCCGCGCCCTCGGTGATCCGGCGCAGCGCCTCGCCGAGGTTGGTGGCGCCACACACGAAGGGGGTGGTGAAGCGCCACTTGTTGATGTGGTTCGACTCGTCGGCCGGGGTGAGCACCTCGGACTCGTCGATGTAGTCCACGCCGAGCGACTGGAGCACCTGGGCCTCGGCGAAGTGGCCGATGCGGGCCTTGGCCATCACGGGGATGGACACGGCGCCGATGATGCCGTCGATCATGTCGGGGTCGGACATGCGCGCGACGCCGCCGTCCTTGCGGATGTCGGCCGGCACACGCTCGAGCGCCATGACGGCGACCGCGCCCGCGTCCTCGGCGATCTTCGCCTGCTCGGCGTTGACGACGTCCATGATCACGCCGCCCTTGAGCTGCTCGGCCATGCCGCGCTTGACCAGGTCGGTGCCGGTCTGGGGGGTTGCGGGGGTGGTGGACACGGATGACCTCACACAGATGCGATCGACGACGGTTGGCTCCATCGTACGGGTGATGTGGATCCTAATGTCATGCCACCCCGGCGAATTACCCGGGCCAATCTGTCCATGGTGGCCTGCGCGTGGCTCCTGTCAGGACCCACCGGGCTGCAACGTGCGGGGTTCCTCGTCGTCCATCTCGAAGGTGACGGGGTAGGGGGCGTGGCCGGCCAGCCGCAGGTAGCGCACCAATCGGTGCCGGCGCACCGCCCGCGCGCCGCGCACCGCGTCGTTGTGGAATCGCCGCGCCATCGGCACACGGCGCACCGCGGTCTGCAGTTCCGCGACCAGTTCCTCGCCGCCGGGTCGGGACCGGAGGTCGTCCGCCTGGGCCGGGTCCTCGAACAGGAACCGCAGCGCCCGGGTCAGATCGCTCTCCGCGACCTCACGCTCCTCCTCGGCGGCGTTGCGCGCCTCGTGCGCGGCGCCGGCCAGCACGAGCGAGGACGCCGGATCCAAAAGCCCCGAGGTGGCGATCTCCTGCGCCACGGCCGAGCGCCGCAACAACTGCGCGTCCAGCGCCGCCCGACTCGAGTCCACTCGCGCGTGCAGCCGATCGAGCCGCCCGGCGGTCCAGCTCAGGTACACCCCGACCGCGAGCACGGCGATCAGGATCCAGATGACAGTCATCACCCGGCGACCCTAGTACGCGCCGCCGGGGCCTTCGCCCGCGCGGCGCTAGGCGGCGGGTGCTCCGGCGGTGACGGTTTCGTAGACGCCGAGGATGTCCGTGCCGACGGTCTCCCAGTCGTAGCGCCGCACGTGCTTGCGCCCGATCTCGCGCAACTCCTCCCGCCGCGCCGGATCCCGCAACAGGCCCACCGCGGCGGCCGCGAGCGCCCCGGCGTCCTCCACCGCGAACAACTCCCCCGCCCGCCCGCCGTCCAGCACCTGGCGAAACGCGTCCAGGTCGCTCGCCAGCACCGGCGCCGCCGCCGACATCGCCTCGACCAGGATGATCCCGAAGCTCTCGCCACCGGTATTCGGTGCCACGTACACATCGACGCTGCGCAACAGTCGCGCCTTGTCCAGGTCGCTGACCATGCCGAGGAACGTGACCTGCCCGCGCAGCGCCTCCGGGAGATCCTCCACGGCCTCCTCCGCGTCGCCGCGTCCGGCGACCAGCAGCCGCACGCCGGGAAACGCCTCGACGATCCTCGGGAACGCCTCGATCAGGGTGGGAAGTCCCTTGCGCGACTCGTCGATTCGCCCGATGAAGCCGATGGTGGGCGCCTCGGGCGTGCCCTGCCACGCGGGCTCGACGGGCGCGTCGGCGAAGAAGCCGACATCGACCCCGTTCGGGATCACCACCGCGTCGCCGCCCAGGTGTTCGACCAGTGTGCGGCGCGCGTACTCGCTGACCGCGATCCGCGCGCTGATCTTCTCCAGCGCGGGTTGCAGGATCGGGTAGGCCGCGATCATCGCGCGCGAGCGGGCGTTGGAGGTGTGGAACGTGGCCACCACCGGCCCGGACGCCGCCCAGCACGCGAGCAACGACAGGCTGGGGGTGGCCGGTTCGTGGATGTGCAGCACGTCGAAGTGCCCGTCGTGGATCCACCGCCGCACCCGCGCGGCGGACAGGAACCCGAAGTTGAGCCGGGCCACCGAGCCGTTGTAGCGCACCGGCACGGCCCGCCCGGCCGGCACCACGTAGTCCGGCAGCGGGGTCTCGTCGTCGGCCGGCGCCAGGACCGAGACCTCGTGGCCGCGGGCGATCAGGTTCGCCGCCAGGTCCCGCACGTGGTACTGGACACCGCCCGGCACGTCCCACGAGTAGGGGCAGACGACGCCGATCCTCACTTGGCCCCCTCGATCCGGGCGAGCCGGCGCCGGTCCAGGTCGGCGAGCCACAGCGGCTGGAGCATGTGCCAGTCCTGCGGGTCGCGCGCGATCGCGCGCGCGTAGGCGTCGGCCACCTGCTGCGTCATCACCGCGATCTTCTCCCGGCGGGTGCCCTCGGTCGGCACCTCGATCTCCGGGTGCAGCGTGCCGCGGATGACCTCGCCGTCCCACGGGAGGGTGACCGGGATCAGCGCCGCGCCGGTCTGGACGGCCAGCGCGGCGGGCCCCGCCGCCATCCGGGTCGGCTCGCCGAAGAACGTCACCGGCACCCCGGCGGCGGTCAGGTCGCGGTCGGACAGCAGGCACAACAACCGGCCCTCGCGCAGCCGCCGCGCCAGCGTGCCGAACGTGTTGCCCTCGCCGCCGGTCAGCGGCAGCACCTCCATGCCCAGCGACTCGCGATAGGCCACGAAGCGCTGGTAGAGCGACTCCGGCCGCAGCCGCTCGGCGACGGTGGTGAACGGATAGCCCTTGAGCGTGATCCAGGCGCCGGCGTGGTCCCAGTTGCCCATGTGCGGGAGCGCGAAGATGACGCCCTTGCCGCGCGCGCTGCACTTGTCCAGCAGCGTGACGTCGCACTCCATGCGGGACAGCACCGTCTCCTGGTCCCACACCGGCAGGCGGAACGCCTCCTGGTAGTAGCGCAGGTAGGACCGCATGCCCTCGCGCGAGACCTCGCGAACGCGCTCGGGTGTGGCGTCGGGCCCGAGCACGCGGCGCAGGTTGGCCTCGAGTTGTCGCACCCCGCCGCCGCGCCTGCGCCACGCGACGTCGGCGATCCGCCGAAAGAGCGCGGTGGCGACCGGTTCGGGCAGCCGCTTGACCACGGACCAGCCCAGGGCGTACCCCGTGTCGGCCAGTCGCTGCCCGACCTCGGTCATGCCTTGTCACCTCCGGGCAGCGCGTTGTCGATCGCGGACGCCGAACGATGCACCGCGATCATCCGCTGGAAGACGGTGATCACGCTGCCCACGGCGATGAACCAGAGCGCCGCCTCCTGGATGTACGGCACGCCGAGCCCGTCGAGGCCGGTCGCCACCAGCGAGATGACCAGCCGTTCGGCCCGCTCGATCAACCCGGACACGTCGCACGCCAGGCCCAGGCTCTCGGCGCGGGCCTTGCAGTACGACACCACCTGGCCGGAGCCGAGGCAGACGATGGCCAGGATCGACATCCGCAGGTTGTCGCCGTCGCCCGCGAACCAGATCGCCAGCGCGCCGAAGATCGCGGCGTCGGCGACCCGGTCGAGCGTGGAGTCCAGGAACGCCCCCCACTTGGTCGAGCGCCCCAACTGGCGCGCCATGTTGCCGTCGACCAGGTCGGAGAAGATGAACGCGGTGATGACGAGCGTGCCGGTGAGGAACCAGCCGATCGGGAAGAACACCAGCGCCGCGACGACCACCCCGAGGGTGCCGATCAGCGTCACGGTGTCCGGACTCACGTTGTGGCGCAGCAGGAAACTCGCGAACGGGGTGAGCACACGCGTGAAGAAGGCACGAGCGTATTTGTTGAGCATCGCCTTCCCGAAGGATTGCCGGGGCGGCGGGGGATCCGATGGACTCGACCCGCCTGGTGCGCCCATCGTACTGACGCGGTCGCACGTCCCGAGCCCCCCGTCGTCCGGGCGTGCCGCACCCGGGCGTGCCGCGTTGGAGAAGGGCGCGTACGGCGAGGACACTTGTACTCGGTCCGGCGTCGGGGCAATGCTGCCGTTCAGGAATCGATTTGCGGACGTTGGCGTACCGACGACCGACTTTGCACCTGCGCGTCCGGGACGTCTGCGACGACCGCACCAGATGGACAACCAGGAGGTGGCACATGGCGGATAAATCCGGAGCTAGCGCCGGAACCGTCGGCAGGGTAACCGCACCCGAGAGCCCGAACGCGGTACGCAACGTGGTGCTGGTGGGCCACACGGGCGCGGGCAAGACGACATTGGTGGAGTCCCTGCTCGTGGCGACCGGGACGATTCCCCGGGCCGGTCGCGTCGAGGACGGGACGACCGTCTCGGACTACGAGGACATCGAACACCGCCAGCACCGGTCGGTGGCGTTGTCGCTGTGCCCCGTCGAGTACGAGGGCGTCAAGATCAACCTGCTCGACACCCCGGGCTACGCGGACTTCGTCGGCGACCTGCGGGCGGGCCTGCGCGCCGCGGACGCGGCGCTGTTCGTGGTCTCGGCCGCCGACGGCGTGGACGGCTCGACCCGGATGATCTGGGACGAGTGCGCCTCGATCGGCATGCCGCGCGCGATCGTGATCACCAAACTCGACCAGGCCCGCGCCGACTTCGACGAGATGGTGCTGATCTGCCAGCGCGTGTTCGGCGACCCCGACTCGGACACGGTGCTGCCGCTCTACCTGCCGCTGCACGGCGAGGACGAGAGTGTGGCCGGTCTGATGGGCCTGCTCACCCAGCGCGTCTACGACTACTCCTCCGGCACCCGGCAGAGCCTGGACCCCGATCCCGAACACCTGCCGCTGATCGAGGACGCCCGCAACCGGTTGATCGAGGGCATCATCGCGGAGAGCGAGGACGAGTCCCTGATGGACCGCTACCTCTCCGGCGAGCGGATCGACGTGGACACGCTGATCGGCGACCTGGAGACGGCGGTCGCCCGCGGCTCGTTCTACCCGGTGCTCGCGGTCGCGCCGGACGGGCTGGGCACCATCGAACTTCTGGAGGGCATCGTCCGGGCCTGTCCCGCGCCGCCCGAGCACGAGGTCCTGCCGGTCACCACGCCCGACGGCAAGCCGCGCGACCCGCTGACCTGCGACCCGGAGGGCCCGCTGGCGGCCGAGGTGATCAAGACCACCTCCGACCCGTACGTGGGCCGCATCTCGCTGGTCCGGGTCTTCTCCGGCACGCTGCGCCCGGACATGACGGTGCACGTGTCCGGACACGGAATGGCCGATCGCGGCCACGAGGACCACGATCTGGACGAGCGCATCGGCGCCATGTCCGTCCCGCTGGGCAAGCAGCAGCGCTCGCTGAACCGGGGCATCGCCGGCGACATCGTCGCGATCGCCAAGCTGACCCGGGCCGAGACCGGCGACACCATCTCGGACAAGGACGATCCGCTGCTGATGGAGCCGTGGATGATGCCCGACCCGCTGCTGCCGGTCGCCATCCGCGCGCACAGCAAGGCCGACGAGGACAAGCTCTCCCAGTCGCTGGCCCGCCTGGTAGCCGAGGACCCGACGCTGCGCCTGGAGCACAACACCGACACCCACCAGCTGGTCCTGTGGTGCATGGGCGAGGCGCACGTCGAGGTGCTGCTCGACCGGCTGCGCAGCCGTTACGGGGTCGCGGTGGACGCGGTGGCGCATCGGGTGTCGCTGCGCGAGACGTTCGCGGAGAAGGCGAGCGGGCGCGGTCGACACGTGAAACAGTCCGGCGGGCACGGGCAGTTCGCGATCTGCGAGATCGACGTGGAGCCGCTGCCGGGCGGGAGCGGGTTCGAGTTCGTGGACAAGGTCTTCGGCGGCTCGGTGCCGCGCAACTTCATCCCGTCGGTGGAGAAGGGCGTGCGCGCGCAGATGGACAAGGGCGTCGCGGCCGGCTATCCGATGGTGGACCTGCGGGTGACGCTGACCGACGGCAAGGCGCACTCGGTGGACTCCTCCGACATGGCCTTCCAGATGGCGGGCGCGCTCGCGCTGCGCGAGGCCGCCGCGAGCACCCGGATCCACCTGCTCGAGCCGGTCTCCGAGGTGCGGGTCACCGTCTCGGACGAGTACGTGGGCGGCGTGCTCAGCGACCTCAGCTCGCGCCGCGGCCGAGTCGTGGGCACCGAGCCCGTCGGCTCGGGCCGCACCCTGATCCGGGCCGAGGTCCCGGAGATCGAGATCAGCCGCTACGCGATCGACCTGCGCTCGATCAGCCACGGCACGGGCCAGTTCGCCCGCACCTACTGCCGCCACGACCCGATGCCGCCGCAGTTGGCCGCGAAGGTCACGGAGGACACGGAGTCCTGACACCGCGCGCGGCACGACCGGCCGGTACGACGGGCCGGCCGGTCGGGTCGCCGCGCTGCCCCGGTGTCGCGCCGCGCCGCCGCTCCCGTCAGGGGATCGGCAGCGGGCGGTCCAGGGCGGTCAGGGTCAGCAGTACGCCGGCCGACGTCCAGGCCAGGGGGGCCACCGAGGCGGGTTTGCCGTCGGCGGAGACCTTCTCGGGAAGGGAGCCGGCCGCGGTGCGGTGGTCGGCCAGCCAGTCGAGCCGCAGCCGTGCGCCGGCCCGGTCCCCGCTCGCCGCGCTGAACAGCGCGAACGACGCGGTCTCCGGGGTCCACGCCGCCGTCGGGTCGCCGGCCCAGTGCTCGCCCGGCAGGATGCCCCCGTTGGGCAGGGTCAGCCGTTCGGCGGCACCGCGAACCGCGCTCGCGACCTCGGCGTCGGCCGGCGCGAACGGCGGGCCCAGCCACGTCACCGCCGTGTCCGCGCCGCCCTTGGCCGAGGCCGTGCGCGGGTAGTCGTGCCGGCCGAAGGTGTCCCGGATCGCGCGGTCGAGCCGTTGCGCGGGCCCGGCCCAGCGTTCGGCCGCGACCGGGTCGGTCCGGCGGGCCAGGTCGACGGCCGCCCGCAACCCGGCCGACAGCGGCGCGGCGGTGCCCAGGGTGACCTGGTCGGTCCGGGTCTCCCAGTAGTCCGGGCCGCGTGGGGGCAACCCGTTCGGCCGCAGCCGCCCGGTCACCGCGTCGCCGGCCGCGCGCACCATGGGCCACAGCTCGGCGAGCGCGGCGGTCGTCTCGGGGGCCTTCGGGTCCTGGTGGACGTACCAGAACCAGACCGCCCACGGCACCCAGCCGTTGCCGTCCAACTGGGCGGCGCGCTTGTCCCCGACGGGGCCGCCGTCCAGCCGATAGCGCGCCTCCCAGGTGCCGTCGGGGCGTTGCAGCGTGGCCAGCCGGCGCAGTACGCCGAGCGCTTCGCCGCTGTGCCCGGTGGCGGTGTAGGCCGCCGCGACCCACGCGGCGTCGCGCGGCCAGACGTACTTCCAGATGCCGTACCAGGCGGCGGCGACCGACCCGTCCGGCTGGGTCAGGACGCGCATGTCGAGCAGCGCGCGCTCGGCCATCTCGCGGTCGCGCGGCGTCGCCCCGGGGACGGTGCCCCGGGCGAGCCAGGCGCGCTCGGCCTCGGTGGGCGCGGCGGGCGGCGCGTCGGTGGGCAGCGCGATCGGGCCCTCGGGGCCGGATATGACGCCGCCGAGGAGCAGCGGTCGGGTGGTGGGCGGGGGTGGGGCCGCGCCGCCGACGAAGACGACGATGCCGGCGGCGAGCAGTATGCCGATCACGGCGATGCCGAGGGAGCGCGCCCTGCCGAGCGAACGCCCGAGCCGGGGCTTCCTGTTCGCCACGTTCGCCGTCTCCGCCCCCGGGCCCCCCGTCGCCTTCGTGGCAACCGGGCCGTTACTCGTTCGGCCCAGTCTAGGCATCGTCCGATCATCGTTCGAACGCGCGTCGGCAGACGTCCCGACCATGCACCGCGCTCTCGCCCGCATCGCGCCCGCCTCGCCGTACGACCCGTGACCACGAGCCGGAGCGGGCGGGGACGGATCAGCCGAAAGTACGACGAGTCTACGAAGTCGGATCCGGGTCGGGCTCGGCAACCGGCGCCAAACCGGTCGAACAGGTGATTCGTCGGCGTTCCGCGGCGAGCGACCAGACGCCGGCGACCAGCACGGCCAGGCCGACCAGCACATACGCGTTGCCCACGAGCAGCTGCCACCCGTGCAGGTTCAGCTCCCCACCGTCACCGAACGGCACCGTCCACACGATCCCGCTCGGCAGCACCCCGGAGACCCGGGCCCGGTGCATCGGATAGGCCGCTGCCACGGCGAGCACCGCGACCAGTGCGAGCGTGGCGGCCGGGGTCCGGGTGCGCCGGACCCGGGCGATCAGCACCACGACCAGCGGCAGCGCCCACGCCCAGTGATGGGTCCAGGAGATCGGCGACACCAGCAGCGCGGTCAGCGCGCACAGGCCCACCCCCGTGAGCGTCGCCCCGCGCCGGGCCGCCCGCACCGCGAGCGTCATCCCGACCGCCGCGACGGACAGCGCGAGCAGCGGCCACAACCATCCGGGGGGCGCCTGGGCGCCGAACTGCCGGGTCACCGCGCCGTGCACGG
Source organism: Embleya sp. NPDC056575 (assembly GCF_042793325.1). Lineage (NCBI taxonomy): Bacteria > Bacillati > Actinomycetota > Actinomycetes > Kitasatosporales > Streptomycetaceae > Embleya > Embleya sp. NPDC056575. The sequence goes on along the minus strand of NZ_JBHTVA010000059.1, from coordinate 63,391 downwards.
ACTGATTGCCGGGGAACTGGGCCAGTCCGATCCGGGTGTCGTCCAGGAACAGGCCGCCCCAGTAGTCCGCGCACTCCCGGGGCAGTACCGCGAACGCCGCCGCGAAGGTGGCGACGAACACGCCCAGCGCGGTCAGCCCCTCACGAACCCGGCCGGTCAGCAGCAGATACGGGATGAAGATCGCCGGCGTCAGCTTGAGCCCGGCCGCCAGGCCCACCCCCACCCCGGCGAACCGGGCCCCGCGCGCCCGCGCGAAGTCGGACAGCACCAGGACGAGCAGCAGCAGGTTGATCTGGCCGAAGCGCAGGTTCTCCTGGACCGGCTCGGTCCACAGCAGCGCGGCGGCGGTCAGCGCGGTCGCCTTCACCCGGTCCCCGCGCGACCCGACGATCCCCCACGCGAGCCACGTCGCCGCCACGAGCAGCACGAGGTTGCCCACTACGCCGATCACCTCGACCGCGCCCCACGGCAACCACGCCAGCGGGGTGAACGTCAGCCCGGCCCACGGCGTGTAGGTGAACGGCAAGCGGCCGGGCCGGATCGTGTACAGCTCGCCGTCGCCGGCCAGCACCTCCGAGCCGCCTTGGCGATAGACCTTCAGATCGCCCAGCCACCACATGTCGGCGGACCCGAACGTGCCGAGCAACAGATACGCGGCGATCGAACACGCGGCCACCGCGAGGGCCGCCCGGCGGGTCACCCCGCAGCGTTGACGGTGTCCGGCCGCAGGCGGGCCGGCATCGCACACGCGGGCGTCCCGCCGGGCATGCGGTCGCGGTTGTCGGCCACCAGCCGGTACACCCCGTGCGCCGCGATGCTGACCGGCTGCACCCGCAGCGCCGCGCCGGCCAGGGCCCACGGGCCGCCCGCGTTCATCAGCAGCTTGGCCACCGCGTGGTGGCCGCCGTACACGGTGCCCACGGGGGTCACCCACAACACCTCGTGCTCGGCGCGGTGCTGCTCGACGCCCAACTCCTCCAGTTCGGCGAACTGCCAGGCCACCACGTCGGCGTCGAACGGAATGTGCTTTTGCGCGAACTCCACCGACATGGTGCAGAAACCACAGTCGCCGTCGTACACGAGAACCGGTCGTGCGCTCAAAGTTCTTCTCCTCAACAACCGCTGACAACCACTGACAACCGCTCGGATCCTGCGGGTGGACGGGTCAGTCGACCGGCCAGGCGGTGGCCAACATCTCGCGCGTGTCCGCGAGCAGTTGCGGCAGCACCTTGGTGTGCCCGACCACGGGCATGAAGTTCGTGTCCCCGCCCCACCGGGGAACCAGGTGCTGGTGCAGGTGCGCGGCGATGCCGGCCCCGGCGACGTGGCCCTGGTTCATCCCGATGTTGAAGCCCTGCGCCCCGGAGACCTTGCGCAGCGTGCTCATCGCCAGCTTGGTGAACCGAGCGAGCTCTATCGTCTCGGCGTCGTCGAGGTCGGTGTAGTCGGCGACGTGCCGGTAGGGCACCACCATCAGGTGGCCGCCGTTGTACGGGTACAGGTTCAACACCGCGTAGACCTGCTCACCCCGCGCGACGACGAGCCCGTCGACATCGCTCAGCGAGGGAATCCGGCAGAACGGGCACCCGTCGTCGGGCGTCGGACCCGACGGCTTGTTCTCACCCTTGATGTACGCCATCCGATGGGGAGTCCACAGCCGGGCGAAGGCATCCGGCCCCCCAACCCCGTCCTGGATCTCGGGCTCGCTCGTCATGCCAGGAAGCATATGCCGTGGACACACGCCGACCACGACCCGGTGACGGGCCGACCGGGGGCCGGTGATCGCACTGTCGCGCGATCGCCGGCCCGCCGCCGACGACATCGCGTCAGACCTGGACGCGGTCCTGGACGGCCTTGACGATCTCGGCCACCGCGGCGTCGACCGGGACGCCGTTGTTCTGCTCGCCGTTGCGGTAGCGGAAGCTCACCGCGCCGGCCTGGACGTCCTCGTCGCCCGCGAGCAGCATGTACGGGATCTTGTCCTTGTTGGCGTTGCGGATCTTCTTCTGCATGCGGTCCGCGGAGTCGTCGATCTCGACCCGGATGCCCTGCGCCCGGAGCTTGGTCGCGACCTCCTCCAGATACGGCACGTGCTCCTCGGTGATCGGGATGCCGACCACCTGGACCGGCGCGAGCCACGGCGGCATCTTGCCCGCGTAGTGCTCGAGCAGGACCGCGAAGAATCGCTCGATCGAGCCGAACAGCGCACGGTGGATCATCACCGGCTGCTGCCGGGTGCCGTCGGCGGCGGTGTACTCCAGGTCGAAGCGCTCGGGCAGGTTGAAGTCAACCTGGATGGTCGACATCTGCCAGGTCCGCCCGATCGCGTCCTTGGCCTGGACCGAGATCTTCGGCCCGTAGAACGCGGCGCCGCCCGGGTCGTCGACCAGTTCCAGGCCCTGCTTCTGCGCGGCCTGGCGCAGCGTCTCGGTGGCCTCGGTCCAGTTCTCCTCGGTGCCGATCGACTTCTCCGGGTTCCTGGTGGACAGCTCCAGGTAGAAGTCGTCGAGGCCGTAGTCGCGCAGCAGGTTGAGCACGAACGTCAGCAGCGAGTCCAGCTCGCCCGCCATCTGGTCGCGCGTGCAGTAGATGTGCGCGTCGTCCTGGGTGAAGCCGCGCGCGCGGGTCAGCCCGTGCACCACGCCCGACTTCTCGTAGCGGTAGACGGTGCCGAACTCGAACAGGCGCAGCGGGAACTCGCGGTAGGACCGGCCCCGGGCCCGGTAGATCAGGTTGTGCATGGGGCAGTTCATCGGCTTGAGGTAGTAGTTCTGCCCCTCGTCCAGCTCCATGGGCGGGTACATGCCGTCGGCGTACCAGTCCAGGTGGCCGGAGACCTCGAACAGCTTGCCCTTGGTGGCGTGCGGCGTGTAGACGAACTGGTAGCCCGCCTCCTCGTGCCGGCGCCGCGAGTAGTCCTCCATCGTGCGGCGGATGATGCCGCCCTTGGGGTGGAAGACGGCCAGGCCGGAGCCGATCTCCTCGGGGATGGAGAACAGGTCCAGCTCGGCGCCGAGCTTGCGGTGGTCGCGCTTCTCGGCCTCCTCGAGGAAGGTCGTGTAGGCCTTGAGCTCGTCCTTGCTCGGCCACGCGGTGCCGTAGATGCGCTGGAGCTGCTTGTTCTTCTCGCTGCCGCGCCAGTAGGCGGCGGCGGAGCGCATCAGCTTGAACGCGGGGATCAGCCGGGTGGTGGGCAGGTGCGGGCCTCGGCAGAGGTCCTTCCAGCACAGCTCGCCGGTCTTCGCGTCCAGGTTGTCGTAGATGGTCAGCTCGCCCGCGCCGACCTCGGCGGACGCGCCCTCGGCGGCCTCCGCGGCGGAGCCCTTGAGGCCGATCAGCTCCAGCTTGTACGGCTCGTCGGCAAGCTCCGCGCGCGCGTCCTCGTCGGTGGTGACCCGGCGGGCGAAGCGCTGCCCCTGCTTGACGATCTCCTGCATCTTCTTCTCGATGCGCTTGAGGTCGTCGGGGTGGAAGGGGGTCTCGACGTCGAAGTCGTAGTAGAAGCCGTCCTTGATCGGCGGGCCGATGCCGAGCTTGGCCTCGGGGAACAGCTCCTGTACGGCCTGCGCCAGCACGTGCGCGGCGGAGTGGCGCAGGATGTTCAGGCCGTCGTCGGAGCCGATCAGGACGGGCTCGACCTCGTCGCCGTCGGCCAGGACGTAGGCCAGGTCGACCAGTCGGCCGGCCACGCGCGCGGCGACCACCGAGCGGTCGCCGTCGAAGAGCTCGGCGGCCGTCGTGCCCGTGGTCACCACCCGCTCGTCCCGGTCCGGGTCGCGGCTGATGGTCACTCGGGCTTCGGACACCGTTCGTCTCCTGACGTGTGGTTGGCGGATGTCGCGCGGCGCGGCTCGGCTCGCTGGTACGCCGATGCGCTCGCTCGCACACCGATGCTATCGAGCCGGGAGCGGGAACCTTGCCTCGGTTTCCCCACGCCCGGCGGGCGCGGGCCCGGCGCGGGGGCGCCGCGGCGGAGGTGTCGGCGGAGGCACCTGCGCGGTCGTGTCGCCGTCACGTCGCCGTTCCGACGACGAAAGATCGCGCCCCGACTTCCCACAGGGTCACTCCTTCGGGTGAGAATAGGGCCCGTGACGCAACGGATGGCCTCGCTGGCAGTCCCGCTGCGGCCGGTCATCCGGCTGTTGGCCGGGGCTGTGCTGGCGTGCGCCGCGCTCCTGGGCAGCGCGTTCCCCGTCCACGCCGAGTCACTGCCGTCGACCGCGACCATTCCGACGGTGTGTCCCTTTCATCACTCGGCGCACGAGCAGCGGGACGCGGGCGGTCCGGACGACAAGGGCGACGGTTCGGGACGCTGCGGGGATCGCTCGCACGCGTGTGTGCCGGCCACCGTCCCGCCGCTGCCGCCGGTGGTCGCGCCCGCGCGGTACTCGATGTTGCCGCCGTGGTTGGCCGATCCGGACGCCGTCGGCATCGCGCTCGCACCCACGCCCGCCAAGGACGCCCCCGATCTGACGGTGCTCTGCGTCAGTCGTACGTGATCCGCGCGGCACACCCTCGCACGGTCCACAGACGTATCCCGGAATCGGAATAAGGCGGAGCCATGGGGCAACAGTCCCCCAACACCTCGAAGAAGCAGAGCAAGGCACAGCGATCCGCCAGGATGGCTGCGACGCGTGAGCGGGTGGCCGCGCAGCGCGAGGCGGAGCGCAAGGCCGCCAAGCGTCGTTCGGCGATCATCTTCGGCGCGTCCGGCATCGCGGTCCTCGCCCTGGTGGCGGGGTTGACCGCCGTGGTCATGTCGTCGAGCGACGACGACAAGAAGTCGAGTGCGAACAACGTCATCGCCGACGTGCGGCCCAACCCCAACGAGAAGAGCGACATAGCCGGGGTGAGCACCTACACCGCGGCGCAGGGGCACATCTCCAAGCCCAAGGAGGTCACCTACCGGCAGGTTCCGCCGGTGGGCGGCGAGCACGACCCGGTGTGGCAGAACTGCGGGATCTACGACGCGCCGATCCCCAACCGCAACGGCGTGCACTCGCTGGAGCACGGCACGGTCTGGATCACGTACCAGAACAACCTGCCCGCGGACCAGCTGGAAATGCTGAAGTCCAAGGTCAAGGGCAAGACGTACCTGATGCTGAGCCCCTACGACGGCATCGACAAGCCGATCGTCGCCTCGGCGTGGGGCCTGCAGCTGAAGCTGGACAACGCGAGCGACCCGCGCCTGGACCAGTTCATCAAGGAGTACAAGGAAGGCAAGCAGACTCCGGAGCCCGGTTCGCCGTGCACGGGCGGGGTCGGGAAGCCGACCTCGTGAGGCCGCGCGCACGTGTCGCGACGATGATCGCGACGGGGCTGCTGGCCGTTCCGGTCCTGGCCGCCTGTTCCTCGGACGACTCCGGCAAGCCGGCCGCCCCGCCCGCGCCCACGCGCGCGCTGGGTCCGGCGCCGGCGGCGGTGCCGAATCCGCCGGCGGACGACTCGGTGGAGGCGGGGTTCGCGCGCGACATGCGCACGCACCACGCGCAGGCCGTGCAGATGGGGATGATGATCCGCGATCTGACCCAGGACGACGCGACGCGCAAGCTCGCGTACGACATCGCGCTGACCCAGCAGGAGCAGATCGGCCGGATGGCGTCCTGGCTCCAGATGTGGGGCCTGACGCTCGGCTCGACCCGGCCGGTCATGCAGTGGATGACGCCGGGTTCGATGCCGGGCCACTCCGGGCACGGCACGCCGGCCGCCGGTGCGGACACCCAGCTGATGCCGGGGATGGCCACGCAGGCGCAGTTGGACAAGCTGGCGACGTTGCACGGCAAGGACGCCGAGGTGATGTTCCTCCAGCTGATGATCGCGCACCACGAGGCGGGTGTGGCGATGGCCCGCGAGGGCCAGGCGCGCGCGCAGGTCCAGCAGGTGAAGGATCTGGCGAACACGATGGTCGTCGGGCAGAGCTCGGAGATCGACCTGATGCGCTCGATGTTGACGGAGCGCGGGGCGGGTTAGGCACGGGGCGGGTGGGGCGAGCCGCGGTGTACGCCCGGCCGGTCCGCCCGCCCGACACGCGTGTGGGGTACGGGATGTGCGTCCCGTACCCCACACGTGTCGGATCGTGTCACGCCTCGGCGGTCGCCTCGCCGGTGTGGCGTCGGCGGCGGGCCTCGCGCACGACACGTGCCGGCACGCCGACGATCAGCGGGACGGAGGCGCCCAGCGCCATGCCGCCGAGGGCGACCAGGAGCGGGCTGTCCTCGACGATGTGGCCGGCCAGCGTGCCGACCGTCATCGCGTACGACACCGAGATGATCGCGCCGACCAGGGTGGCCGCGCGGAACTGCGGTGGCGGGTAGCCGAGTCGGCCGGCGAGCATGTTCACCGCGGTCCGCCCGCCGGGCAGGAATCGGGCCGCGATCAGCGCCGACATGCCGCCCTTGGCGAGCGCGTTGCGGGCCAGGTCCATCGCCTTTTGCCGGCGCGGTCCGAGTACGGCGTCGCCCCCGCGGCGAAGCCGTGCGCGGCCGACCGCGTAGGCGCATTGGTCCCCGACGAAGGCACCGACCGCGGCGGTCAGCAGGACCAGGGCCAGATAGCGCACGTCGCCGTCGGCGACCGCCGCGGCGGCCATCACGAGTTCGTCGCCGGGCACGATGGGCACTACGGCGTCGATGGAGACGATCAGTGGCATCACCAGCCACAGCCAGGGCGAGAACAGCAGCCCGGTCCCGGCGCCGGTCACTGGAGTACCCCCGACCACGCGCAGCGGATCGGGGGACGGGTATCGGTCACCGGGAGATCATCGCGCGATCGCCCATCCGGTGGAACATCGGGTCCGGGTCACCGACGCTCACGGGACGTGATACGGCCGGAAAAACACCGATCTCGACCCTCGGTTCGCACCGAAATTCGGGTCCTCACCATGTCGACTTCCCGACATGGGCGCGCTTTGGGCGGTCGGGGCGGGGCACCGTCACGACGTCACGGCCCGAGGGCGTCACGACGAACGCCGCTCGACCAGCGTCGTGCCCAACACCGCGGATGTCCCCGGGCCGCCGCCGCCGATCCGTTCCAGCAGCAACCGCGTCATCAACCGGCCCTGCTCCGCGACCTGTTGCCGCACCGTCGTGAGCGCGGGCTCGGCCCACCCCGCGACATCCGCGTCGTCGAAGCCGACCACCGCGACGTCCTCGGGCACGCGCCGACCCGCCGCCGCCAACGCCGCCATCGCGCCGACCGCCATCAGGTCGGACGCCGCGAACACCGCGTCCAGGTCCGGCGCCTGGGCCAACAGCGTGCGCATCGCGGCGGCCCCGCCGGCCCGACCGAAGTCCGCGTGCGCGACCAGCGCCGGCCCGGGTACCGCGTCCAGATAGCCGCGCAGTCGGTCCACGCCCGCACACATGTCCTGTGGGCCGGCGATCGTGGCGATCCGCCGTCGTCCGCGCGCGCTCAGGTGCTCCACCGCGGCGCGCGCACCGCCCACGTTGTCCGCGTCCACGTAGACGAAGTCGGCGCCCGGACCGAGCGGTCGCCCGCCCACCACCACGGGCATGCCCGCCTTGTGCAGCCGACCCGCCAGCGAGTCGTCGCCGTGCAACGACACCAGCAGCGCCCCGTCCACGTGGCCGCCGCGCAGATACCGCTCCAGCCGGTCCTGCTGCGCGGCCGTGCGCACCATCATCAGCACGAGCTGGTTGTCGGTGTCGGCCAGTTCGGCGCCCACGGAACGCACGATCGCCGACAGGTACGGATCACCGAAGAGCCGGGTCTCCGGCTCCTGGACGACCAGCGCCACCGAGTCGGTGCGCCGGGTGACCAGCGTGCGGGCCGCGCGGTTGGGGACGTAGCCGGTCCGCGCGATCGCCGCCTCGACCACCTCGCGCACCCGCGGGCTGACCTTGGGTGAGCTGTTGATCACCCGGGAGACGGTGGCGCGGGACACCCCGGCCACCGCCGCCACCGTCTCCAGGGTCGGCGGTTCGGCCGCCGAGGCGGCCTTGCTCCGACCGTCAGTCCTGGTCAATGCTCCCCAATCCGTCCGAGGCCGGCTCGGCTTCGGGCACCCGATCGCCGGCGATCGACGCCGCGTACCAGCGTGCGCTGTGCTTGGGCGTACGCCGACCGGTCGCGAAGTCCACGTGCACGATGCCGAATCGTTTGGCGTAGCCGTACGCCCACTCGAAATTGTCCAACAAGGACCACACGAAGTAGCCCCGGACGTCCACCCCGTCGTCGACGGCCCGGCCCACCGCCGCGACGTGCGCCGCGATGTAGGCCGTGCGTTCGACGTCCTCGATCGTGCCGGCCGGGTCCATCCGGTCCTCGTAGGCCGCGCCGTTCTCGGTCACCATCAGCGGCAGCCCCGGCGCCTCGGCCCGCAACCGGCTCAGCACGTCGTACAAGCCGCTCGGGTCGACCCCCCCAGCCCATCGCGGTGCGCTCCCCCGGAACCTGCGCGAAGCGCACGTCCGCACACGCGGGCCACGGGGAGTACACGCTCGCGCCGTGCCCGTCGTCCCGGGGCGCGGCGGCCCGGGACGTCTCGGTGCCGCCGTCCTCCGCACCGCCCACCAGGAGCGGCGTGTAGTAGTTCACCCCGAGCACGTCGATCGGCCGGGCGATCTCGGCGAGATCGCCGTCACGGACGAACGCCCAGTCGGTCACCGAGGCGGTGTCGCGGAGCACGTCCGCCGGATACTCGCCACGCAGCAGCGGGTCGAGGTGGATCCGGTTGGCCAGGCCGTCCACCCGACGCACCGCGTCCAGGTCCGCCGGCCGGTCCGAGAGGGGACGCACCGCCGCCGGATTGAGGGTGATCGCGATGCGGTGCCCGGCCGGCAGTTCGGCCCGCAACGCCGCGACGCCGAGCCCGTGGGCGAGCAGCAGATGGTGGTTCGCACGCAGGGACAACTCCTGGTCGGTCGCCCCCGGCGCGTGTACACCGGACCCGTGGCCCAGGAACGCGGAGCACCAGGGCTCGTTGAGCGTGGTCCAGTCGCGCACGCGGTCGCCGAGCCGCGCCGCCACCAGCCGCGCGTAGTCGGCGAATCGGGCCGAGGTGTCGCGCGCGCCCCATCCGCCCGCGTCCTGGAGCGCCTGGGGCAGGTCCCAGTGGTACAGCGTCGCGTACGGATCCACGCCGTGCGCGAGGAGTTCGTCCACGAGCCGATCGTAGAAGTCCAGCCCGGCCACGTTGACCGGACCGCTCCCGGTGGGCCACACCCGCGCCCAGGCGATGGAGAACCGGTAGGCGCCCAGACCGAGTTCGGCCATCAGGGCGACGTCCTCGCGATAGCGGTGATAGTGGTCGGTGGCCACGTCGCCGGTGTCGCCGGCGTGCACCCGGCCCGGGACGTGGCTGAAGGTGTCCCAGATCGACGGCGCCCGTCCGTCCTCTGCCGCGGCCCCCTCGATCTGATAGGCGGCGGTGGCGGCGCCCCAGACGAATCCGGGCGGGAAGCGGTCGGCGAGCCGGGTCGACGAGGTCGGGGCGTGGTCGGTGCTCGGGGCGTGGTCGGTCATGATCGGATTTCCTTACGTGGGAGGTGGGTTGGCCGGCTCGACGGCGTGTGTTCAGCCCTTGACCGCGCCCTGCATGATTCCGCCGACGATCTGCCTGCCGAGCAGGCCGAAGACCACCAGGACGGGCAGCGTGCCCAGCAACGTCCCGGCGAGGATGATCGATTGGTCGTGCACGTATCCCCCGCCGAGGGAGTTGATCGCGACCTGCACGGTCGGATTGCTCGACGACAGCGCGATGATCGGCCAGAAGAAGTCGTTCCACGTGGTCATGAAGGTGAGCAGGCCCAGGACCGCCATCGCCGGGCGGGCGATCGGTACGACGATCGACCAGAAGATCCGCGCGTAGGACGCGCCGTCCACCCGACCGGCCTCGATCAGTTCGTCGGGCAGCGCCTCCATCAGGTACTGCCGCATGAAGAACACGCCGAACGCGGTGACCAGCGTGGGCAGTACGACGGCCTGCAACTGGTTCACCCACTGCAACTTCGCCATGATCATGAACAGCGGGATCAGCCCGAGTTGCGGCGGGATCATCATCGTGGCGACGGTGATCCCGAGCAGCGCGCCGCGCCCCCGGAACCGCAGCTTGGCGAAGGCGAATCCGGCCAGTGTCGAACACAGCACGGTGCCGGCGGCGACGGTGACCGACACGATCGTCGAATTGATCAACGCCTGAACGATGTCGGCCTCGTCGAGGGCCTTGTCGAAGTTGGCGAACAGGTTGCCGCCGGGCGTGAAGGGCGGCGGCACGTGGTTGATGTCCGCGTTGGCGCGGGTGGCGGCGACGATCGACCAGTAGAAGGGGAAGATCGAGAGCAGGGTCGCGAAGCCCAGGATCAGGTATACGAGCGGACCGCCGTGGAGTTGACGCGAGCGCCTGGACCGACGCACGCGCGCGGAGCGCCGGGGGCGCTCTCGCGGCGGGGCAACCGTTGTACCGGCCATGTCAGCGGCCCTCCCGGATTTCGCGACGCGAACGGCGCCCGGCGACAAGCGCGTTGGCCCCGATGACGAGAAGAATGATCAGGAACGTGGTCCACGCGATCGCGGACGCCTTGCCGAGCGCGTAGTTGCTCCACCCGGTCTCGTACATGTAGAGCCCGATGGTCTGGTACTGATGCGAGGCCCCGCCGCGCACGCCGATCGGGCCGCCCTGGAGCAGCAGCGGCTCGGCGAAGATCTGCATCGCGCCGATCGTCGAGACCACGACGGTGAACACGATCGTGGGCCGCAGTCCGGGGATGGTCACGTGCCGGAACTGGTGCCAGGACTTGGCCCCGTCGAGCGCGGCGGCCTCGTAACGATCGTGCGGAATGGCCTGCATCGCGGCGAGATAGATCAGCGCGTTGTAGCCGACCCAGCGCCAGGTGACGATGGTGGAGATGGCGATCTGCGAGGTCCAGGTGCCGTTGTACCAGTCGACGTTGTCGACGCCGAACAGGCCGAGGAACCAGTTGACCATGCCGTAGTCCCGCCCGAACAAACCACCGAACACCAGCGTCGCGGCGGCGACGGACGTCGCGTAGGGCATCAGGATCGCGACCCGGAAGAAGGTCCGCCCCCGCAACCGACGGTTGAGCAGATGCGCCAGGCCGAGCGCCATGCACAACTGCGGCACGGTCGAGATCACGCCGATGGTGAAGGTGTTGCGCAGCGCTTTCCAGAAGAAGGGGTCGTGCCAGAGGTTGGTGTAGTTCTCCAACCCCAGCCAGGTCATCTCATCCGGGTTCTGCAACCGGACGCGGTGCAGCGAGATGTAGCCGGTGTAGAGCAGCGGGAACAGCCCGAAGGCGACGAAGAGCACGAAGAAGGGCGCGACGAAGCCATACGGGGACGCGGCATCGACCCGCCGCCGCCAAACCTGACGGGACGTCGGGAAGACGGTGCCCGCCCGAGAACGCGAGCCGGACCGAAATCGGGACCCCGGCCAACGCGGGAATCGAGTCGCAGAAGCGGAAGGTGGCGAAGCCGCCATCGAAATCACTCCGGACAGGGTGAGGTGGGTGGGCGGTCGGGGGTGGGGGGCTGTCGGGGACGGGCGTGGAGGCGAACGATCACCGGAACGGGCGTGGGGCGGGCGATCGCCGGCCAGGCGTGCAAGCGGGCAAGCGAGACGGACGTCGGGGCGGGCGGATGTCGGGAAGAGGCGTGGGGCTGAGTGGCCCGACCGAGGAGGAGCGGCCGGGCCACCGAAGAAAGCGGACCTCGCAGCAGCTCCGACTCGGCGCACACTCGCGAGCGCCCCGCGACCCGACGCGGAACCAACCACCCACCTCAGCGCGAGAGTCGACCACCGCAGCCGGACCCTGCGGTCAGCCACCCGCTCGACACGGGAACCGGCACCAACTCAGCACGGTGGCGCCCTCTGGCCCAGCGCGGGACCGCCCCCCAACTCGGCGCGAAGGTAAGCCACTTGCCTCGACACCGGGACCCGGCCACCCGCTCGACACGGGAACCGCGCCCCGACGCGACGCGGGGGGCGACGGCGTCCCGGCGCGGGAGCCGACCACCCACTCGGCACAAGGACCGGCCACCGACTCACCGTGGACACCTCCTGGCTCAGTACGGAACTCGTCCACCCACCCAGCGCAGAGGTCGACAACCCGCTCGACACGGAGCCGGGCCACCAACCCGACATGGGCACCCCCAGACCCAGCCCGGAGACCGACCACCCGCTCGACACGGATACGGCCACCGACTCGACGGGGGCGCTCCCCTGGCTCGGCGTGGGGGGCGACCGCCGGATCGGCGCAGAAGTCGGCCATCGGCCCCGGCGTCGGGACCGGCCGGCCCGCTCGACGCGGGAGCGGCCCCGATGCGACGCGGAGGATGTCGCATCCTGGCTCGGTACCGACCCGCCACCGGCCGGGCACGGCGGTCGGCCATCGCGCTCCGGGCGGGATCGACCGCCGGCTCGCCGTGTCGGTCGACCCGCCCGGCTCGGTGCCGGGGAGTCGGACGCCGGCTCGGGTGCCGGGGTGGGCCACCGGCTCGGGACGGGGGGCGGTCGCCGCTCGGTGCGGGCCTTCGTTCCCGGCCCCGCCGCGCGCACGTCGCCGGGCGCTGCCGCCGTCGTCAGCTTGCGAGGGCGTTTCTGACCGCGTCGCGTGCCCGCTTCCACGCGTCGTCCGGTTTGACCCCCTGTGCCTCCACGGACGTCAGCGCGGTGGTGATGTTGTCCTTGATGTCGTTGTGCCGAACCCCGGTGACCTGCACGGGCATCCGCTCCGCCGCCGCGCTGAAGATCGCACCGATGGGCGCGTTGTTGAAGTAGGGATCCATCGTCGCCTTGACGCTTTCGATCGCCACGGCCTTGGACGGGAAGTTCCCCTGCTTCCGGAACATCTTCGCCTGCTGCTCGGGCGCGGTCAGCCAGGCGACCAGTTCGGCCGCTTCCTTGTGGTGCTTGCCGCCCTTGGGGACGGCGAGGTACGAGCCGCCCCAGTTCCCAGTCCCACCGGGCCCCGCGGCGACGTCCCACTTGCCCTTGCCCGCGTCACCGGCCTGGGTCTTGATGTACCCGATCATCCACGCCGGGCACGAGAGCGAGGCGAAGCCGTCGGCCGAGAACGCCTGGTTCCAATCGCTCTGGAACTGCTGCAAAGCGGCCGACAGTTTCCCGTCGGCGGCCTGCGCAGCCAGGTCCCACGCGTGCTTCACGGTCGGATTGGTGTCGTAGATCGGCTTGCCGGCCGCGTCGTAGTAGGACTCCTGCTGCTGCCCGATGATCGCGTTGTACAACCCGGTCACACTGTCCAGGTAATGCGTCTTCTTCGGCGCGTTCGCCTGGAACTGCCGCCCCAGTTCGACGTATCCCTCCCACGTCGACCAGCGCCGCGCCAACTCCTCGCGATCGGTGGGCAGTCCGGCCGCCCGAAACAGGTCACTGCGATAGCAGATCGCCATCGGCCCGATGTCCGTCCCGACTCCCAGCACCTTCCCGTCGGCGGTGGTCGCCGCCTTGCTCTTCCACGGCAGGTACTCGGCATTGCCACCCGCGAGGCCCAGCGAGTTCAGATCCACCCACTTGTCGGCCTGGTTCCGCACGACGTCGGCGATCCGCCCGACCTCGATGCCCTGGATGTCGTCGATCCCGCCCCCACCGGCGAGCCGGGTCTGCACCGTACGCCAGTAGTCCTCCTCCTTCTCGGTGTCGTGCTGGACGATCCTGACGCCCGGGTGCGTCTGCTGATACTCGGCGTACAACCCGGCCTCCTCGAAGCCGAACGTGCCGAACAGCCCGACGTTCAGGGTGACTTTGCCGTCCCCCGAGCCGGACCCCCCGTCACCCCCGCACCCGGCGAGAACGGATCCGACCAACAGCGCGGTACACAGAGCGGACAGGGCTCTGCCTCGACCACGAACGTAGCGCGTGCGCAGGGAAAGACCTCCTGATGACCGTGCATCCGGGACGGCGATGAGCGAGGTACGTCGTGCGGCGGTACGAAAACTGCGGCGGTGCGGTCGTCCATGGCGGCCCGACACCATCGACACGGCCGGGCCCACGCCGTGAGAGCGCTCTCACAACGTGCTCAGGAGCCTGTCCTGCCCCATCACCCTTGTCAATACTTCAAGGACCCCACACCCACCCCGAGCCCAAAAACCCACCGAACGCCCAGAAGCCCCGGACCACTTTCGTGATCCGGGACCTCTCGGCCCCACACGACACGGTCGATTTGAACCAGGGTCCTAGGCAGGGCCGTCGAGACTGTAGTGGTACTGAGTCGCGGTGGCTCGCTCGAGAGCGATGACCCAGGGGTCCCACCACAGTTCGGTGCCACCATCGGCGGTGACATCGTCGCCGGAGCGGTCCACAACGATCCCGTGAACGACGAAGAGAGCGGGGTTCGGGTAGGAGAGCGCGTGCCGGACTTCGTTGGCGGTCAGATGGACACCTTCCGGGGAGCCGGTCATGCCCTTGACTTCAACGTGTTTTTCGACGCCGTCCTTGTGGCACGTAAGATCCCAACTGCTGGTGTTCGCGACTACGCTCACGTCCCAGCCCTCGGCGCGATAGTGAGCTTCGGCCAACCGCATCGCCCGCATCTCGACGGCTCGATTGGCCGCACTGTCCGACGAACGACCCTGCCCTCGAGCCGACTTACGCCCCTGGGCATCGGGTGCCCCCGATCGGTACGGTGCGGGGTCGGGAACATCGGTGGCTCCGACGCCTGTGTCGACCTCGACTTCGTGGGTATTCGAGATCTCGACGGTCTCCGGCCGGATGAGCATCTGCTCGAGCCGTTCGGCGTCCCCGGCAGCCGGGACGTTCACAGTGAGTCGGAGACGTCGGCGCTCGTTGCCCCCTTTCGCACCCGGCTTCGCTCCGATCTTCTTCTGCGGACCCGTCAGCGACAGACGCAGTCCCCTGAAGTCCTTGACGGTGTACAGGTCGACGGCACGCCAGGCCGGCGAGAGCACACGCCGCTCTTCCAAAGGAAGTTTCTTGAGCGCGGTGTTCCTGCTGTCCACCGCAGCATCGAGCAGTCGGCCGTGTAGGCCGCCGAGTCGGCGAAGCAGTATCTCGAGCGCCTGCGTGTAGTCCCGGTTCCGAGGCACGCCCTTGCCACCGCCCGCCGAAGCGAGCACCACGTCGTAGTGGTGAGGCTCCGCATGTCCCGGCGTTGCTTCGACGCTGAAGCCGGCGACGAGCGGACGACCGAAGTCGTCGAACACGGCCATGTTGTCTCCTTCGAAACTGCCAGGCGATACGTCCCTCGGCCATTCGACACGACGACTCCGACAGTCCTCACGGCTCCGCGTGCCTGGACACCGGTAGAGCCACGCCTCACAGCGCCCGGAACGCCCGAACCGAACGGTGATCCGGCAAGTGGCCGAGACGCCGGCACTTCCGCTGCGGGCCGGGAAAGTCCCGTTCGGGAACCGCCTCACCTGTACGGGCTCAGACCGCGGCGGCGGCCCGCACATGCCGGCCACCCAACCCTGTACGTGCCCCAGGGTGTGCCACGCACGGCTGCCACAACCACCGATCGGGCCGGCATCGCCGCCGCCTTGGGCGTGGGCCTTGTAGTCGCCACCGCGCACGGGTGCCCTTCGCGCGACCCAACGCAGGCAGGATGTGCATGTGGGGCACCTCGCTTCACGCTCGCTCGGCGGGATGCACTCAGTGCTGCGGCCCGCCCTCAAGCACGCCCGACGTCGGAACAGGGTGTTGCGGGAGGCCGCCGAGTTGGTCACCGTGACCGAGGGCCGCCCCGAGCGGCCGGGCGCTGAATCTGTAGCAGACGAAAAACGTCGTCCTGGCCGTCGGCGTCGACGGGGATTCCGGACGATCGTGACGCGGGCCGGCCTGTACCCCGCGCGAGCTTCGACCAAGCTTCGTGTCGCTGCTGTCCGAGCACGGTATCTCGCTGGAGGTGATCGCCTGGGTGGTCGGTCACGGCAGCAGCACCACCACCGAGCTGGTCTACCGCAAGCAGCCAACGCCGGATATCGCGCCAGGAGCCGAAGCCATGGATGCCATCTTCATCGAGGCTTCGGAGGACGCGTCGGACGGGGGCGGCGCGGCGCACGACGAGGGCTGATTCCGCCTCGGTGGCTCCCTGTTTGGCTCCCGAACACGCGGAAGGGGTATCCGCGTTGACGCGGATACCCCTTCTGAGCTGGTGGGCGATACTGGGATCGAACCAGTGACCTCTTCGGTGTGAACTACCCGCGTTATGGTCGCTGAAGGCTACAGCGCAGGCCAGACGCCATGTCGGGTCTCTAGCGGGGGCGTAGAGTCGCTGCGGCTGCTGTACTTTGCTGCGGTATCGCAAGCGGCACCCATGGCTCCGCCTCGGGGTTCGACCTTACTCAGCCGGTATCGACCGGCGGCCGGAGAGGGACTTCCAGTGCCTCCCTGGTGACAGCACAGTCTGTGGAGTTCTGCACAACGCGGGGAGGGTTCGCAGGTCGGGGAACTAGGTATTTTGGCGTCATGGACGGCCTTACGCCCGTGAGGAGGCTCCGTGCACGTGGGGACGGGCTCACGGCCGCGTGAACGAGGGGAGCGTAGGTGAGTAGCGCCAGTCTGCGCGGCTACCGTGCGATCGCTGACGAGTTGGGTCGGCGAATTGCCGAGGGCGTGTACGCAAGGGGGACGCCTTTGCCGACCGAACCTGAGCTGATGACCGAGTTTGGCGTGGCACGGGAAACGGTGCGTCGGGCGATCAGCGTTCTTCGCGAGGATGGGACCGTGGTCTCCGTCCATGGCCGAGGCCATTTCGTCACGGGTGGCGACCATGCGGCGATACGCCCCAAGCACGAAGTGATCGCTCTGGGAATTCGCGAACGGATCGCCCGGGGGCTACTCAAGCCTGGAGAAGCGATTCCTACCGAACTACAGGCGACTGTCGAATTCGGAGCCTCTCGGACGGTAGTTCGAGCCGCCTACGAGCAACTGGAAGCCGCCCGCATCGTCGTCAAAGATGGACGGAAGGGGCGCTTCGTAACGGGCGAAGCACCGGTTCTTGTCCAGGCACTCGGGGCAGCGACGAAGTCATCGGGCCTCGGAGGTGAATCGGTGGATGCCCAGGTAGTACGTAAGCGCGGTCAGTGATGGGCCGTCCGGCACGCTGCCGTTCGCGATGAGTTTAACGACGTCGTCCTGAGGCACCCATTCCACACGCGATGCCTCACCAATGTCCGTCGGTTGACCGATGCAGGACGAGCCGGTCGCGTGGAATGCGGTGAAGCGCATGGTCGAGATGCCGCTGATCGCGTTGTAGGAGGTCATTGGTGTGATGTCTCCGGGGCGCCATCCGGTCTCTTCTTCGATCTCCCGGCGGATGGCTTGCTCGGGGCTTTCACCGGGATCGGACCACCCCGCGGGTACTTCCCATCCCCATTCGTCGGTGATGAACCGGTGTCGCCACATCAAGAGAATTCGTTTTTGGTCGTCCGTGACGACGGCGGTGTTGGAGGCTCGTGGAAAGGTCAGAACGTGGTGTTCGACCCTGCCAACACCGGGGATATCGACGTCGTCCAATCGGACGTTGACCCAGTCGCTCTCGTATACGAAGCGACGTCCGTGGATCGTCCAGCGCATTTCATCACGTCCTTCTGACTAGGCGTTCCACTCTTCGCGGGTCTGTTCCGCCACCGCTGCCACCGCTGGAAGATCCTGTCGTGGCGCCAAGGCGTGCCGCACCTTCTGTACCCGATCCACGATTGGTCTGACGATAGAACTTCGTGACAGATCCAGCGCCGTTCCCAACAGGCGGGCAGCCTCTTCGAATTCCCCCTCGGCCACACGGCATTCCGCCAGATCGAGGGTCAGCAGTGCTCTTCCCTTGTGGTCAGTTCGCGCTCGCGCATGGATCGCCTTAAGTAGCAGTTGGGACGAAGTCTCTGGGTCATTCAGTAACAGATGGGAACTACCTGCGAAACCGTCGAGCCGGGCCTCATCGAAGAAGTCAACCCCGCTGGGCGGAGCGGCATCTGCAAGAAGTTCGCGGGCGTGGTCGAGTGCCGAGAGAGCGCCGCCGCGCTCCCCATTGGCCGCCAATGCACGCGCCAAGAGCGCTGAAATCCATGCGCGGCGCCTTTCGTTGGCGGAGTTTTGCGCGAGGCCAGCGGCCTGTCGGAGAAGCGCGAGTGCGTTTTCCGAACCGGGGCCGTAGTACGCGCCGATGCTTTGCATCGTGCACAGCCACGCCGTGAGTGCATCGTCTTCGGCTTCACGTCCTGCCACCTTGCCCGCGTCGAAGAAGCTGTTCGCCTTCCACTCCTGTCCCATGTCCAAGTACAGGTTGCCCGCGAGGCCAGCCAAGACGCCCATGACCCGAGTGCAGTCGCGTTGCACCCGCAGGGATTGCGGTTGCTGGAGTACGGCCTGCAACCGCTGCATCTGGCGCGAGACCGCCGGGAGGACGGCGCCGGGCGGGGCCGACGGGTATCCGATCGACAAGTCCAGGGCGGCCTTCTCCAGGTGGAGGACCGCCTCAGCGCCGATCGATGAGCGCGTCAAGGTGCCCACGAGTTCCCACGCTTCGGGCCCTTCGGGTTCGGCAATGCTGGGATGCGCGGCAGAGACGGGGCCACACGGAGCCAGTCCCAGCGCCATGCGGGCGTCGTCCGGCATCGACAACGCCCGCGCGATCCGCTCTATGAGGTCGATGGAGGTAACCCGTCGAGTACCGGACAGGATTCGGCTGACCTCGGCCTGACTCAGGTCGGCCGCGTTCGCCAAGCGCGTTTGGCTCGCCCCCGTGTACTTGACCGCGACCTTCAGAACACCCCCAAGTGAGCGAGTGCGAAGCGCTTCGCGCATCTCCGGGCGGGCCCACACGTGCTGCGGGACTTCGATCGGATCGAGTGCATCAAACTGCATGTCGGCGCTCCTCACGTCGCACCACGGCTGCGTACCTAGGTGCCGCAACACTTGGCCAGACCCACTCTCGCGCACCTTGACTCCTCGTCATATGACACCTGCTCATGGGGCGCGACTCCCTTCACGGGTGATCGTAGAGCCCAGGGAAGCGCTACTTCAGAAATCAGCAACAGAGCCTTGACGGCGCTCCCCAAGCATGCCGACTATGTATGTAGTCGTCTAGGCCAAGAGGCAAGCAAGACAGTCCCAATGGCCTTTGGGTTCGGCTGTGTTGACGCATCGGCGAACCCGAACCACGCACCACAAGGAGCCCGGGACAGAGCGGGCTGAGGGCACCGGATCCCTGGTCAACCGGATGGCATTGAGGCCGAAAGGCCATGTCCCTGCCTACCAACAGGAGCGCGTTCGTTCCTGGAAGGGGACACAGCACGAGTGCTCTTGGTCCTCGACGCGCGCTACATCGGCGCGTCGGGGGCCAAGGCCACTCGTCTCTCGGGACGAGGCACACCGACGTGTGCCGGGGCGCCCGCTTCCGGCAAGTCGTCGGACGCCCCGTGGGTCGTTTCTCCAGTAAAGGGAGTACGACCGTGAAAGACATTGTCGTTGGTCGCCATGCGGCCACGATCGCCGAGTTTGCCGAGTTGGCATTCGGCGTGGATTTTGCCCTGTTCGACGGGGAGCCCGGTGAGTCGGCGGAGGAGGAGGCGGCGCGGCTGGACGCGGCGCGGGACATCCTCTCCGACTTGTGGGCGAAGGATCGCGAACTCGCCCGCCACGTCGAGCGGCTGCTAAGCGCGCTGCGGACCGTGGATGCGGGGACGTGGGTGTGCGCGGAGATGTTGGCGCTCTCGTCCGCCCCGCTCGGCCCAGTGGGGCCGGTTGACGTCGGGGAGTGCGAAGGGGCGTGGGCGGCGTGACGCCTCGGGAGTTGGTGGTGTGGCCGATCGCGCACATGCCGCGGTGGTCGCCGAGTGCGCACACGCTCGGTCTGGCCCGCCGGGCGTTGGCCGCGGTGGGGTTCCGCGTGTTGACGGCGGCGCCGGTCCTGATCGCGTTCGTCGGGGGTGTCGGGTCCGCGTTCGTGCCGGGTTCGCTCGTCCCCGGGCCGTGGGTCCTGCCGGTGGCGGCCGTGACCGTCGTCGCCGTTACGGCCAGCCTGGACCTGCTCCTGGTCGCCTCCTGGGCGGGCCAGCGCAGTGTCCGCGATCGGTGCGTGTTGTGGGCCCACGGGATCGACGAGTGGGCGCGGGGCGCCCGATCCGGGCGGCCGGTCGCGGAGTTCGCGACGCGGGCGGCGCTGGTCGAGGATTTCGTGGACCGACACGGCCCGAGCGATGGGTGGCCGGCGGAGACGTGGGCGGAGTTCACGCACCGTCTGGAGCATGCGGTCTCGGCGGGTGTGCGATGACCGATACGCGGATCGAGGCCGGATGCCGGGTCGACGGCGGCGTGACGTATCGGGCGCACCTGTACTTCCAGGACGGGCGTTGGTGCTTGTTCGTGCCGGTGTCGGGGCCGGTGTCCGACTGGCCCCGGCACCGCTTCGCCCGGAGGTCGGCGGTGCCGACTACGGCGGTGCGTTCACGGGTGTTGAACGGGCTCGGGTTCGTGTTCACGGACGGCGCCGAGTGGGCCTGGATCGAGGACACAGAGGTGCCCGGTGACGACACGTCGCCGGTGTGTCTGAGCGCGGCGATCGTGGTCCGCCGGGCGGACGGGGGTGCACCGTGAACGCCGCTCAACTGCGTTCGGCGGAGCGGGCGTTGAACGTGGGTTCGTGGCTGATCGTGGCCGGCGCGATGCTCTACTCGGTCCTGACGGTCACCCCGTTGGCCGCGGCGCACACTCCGGCGCGGTGGGCGTGGACGGCGCCGATTCTGCCGTTGGTGGTCGATGCCGCGGTGGTGATCGTGGTGCGTCTGGATGCCGCGCTGGCCCGGGTGGGCGGGCACGGCGGTGGGTGGCCGGTGGTGCTGCGGTGGATGACGGGCCTGATGACCCTGCTTTTGAACGTTGCCGACAGTGCGTTGCGCAGGGATCCGGTCGGGGTCGCCGTGCACGCCGTGGCGCCGCTCCTGCTGATCGTCACGGCGGAGACGGGATTGGCGTATCGGCGGGCGATCACCGCCGCTCAGGTCGCGTTGAACGAGCGTGAACGGGCCGAGCGCGAGCGGCGCGAGACGGCCGCGGCCGAGCGCCGAGCAGCGGCCGAACGGGCGCGGCGCGAGGAGCGCGAGCACCGGGCATCGGTGGCGCGTGAACAGCGTGAACACGAGGTCCGGTTGGCGCGTGAGCAGGTGGAGGCGGCCGAGCGTGCGCTTCGGGAGGAGCGCGAGGCGGAGCGGGCCGAGGCGGCCGACCGTGAACGCCGTGAACGCGAGCGTGAACAGCGTGAACGCCAGGCCGCCGAACACGCGGAGCGCGAGCGTGCCGAGCGGGAACGGGCCGCTCGGGAGCGGGCCGAGCGTGAACGCCGTGAACGGGCCGCCGTGTTGGCGATCGACCCGGCCGAGGGGAAGCTCTCGGAGGAGCGGGCGCGTACGGTGGTGCGCGCCGCGTTCGAAGAAGGCCACCCGGTGCGCCCCGCGGCCGAGTTGTGTGGCTGGTCGGTGGGGTGGGTGTCCGCCCGCTACTTGGAGTTGCGTGAGGACCGGGCCGCGTGAGCCGGCCCCCGATCGTCGGTGCCGACCTGTGGTCTGCGGTGGCGATCCGCGAAGGCGGGACGTGCGGCTGCACCGGCCGGTGCGGACGGCGCCACGCCGACAGCGGCGGGCGGTGCGATCGGTACGACGGCCTGATCGTCGGCCCGCGTGACCTGTCCGTCTCGCTCGCGGTCGCGGTCGGGTTGCCGGCCGCGGACCTGACGACGTGGTGCGAACGCTGCCACGGGCCCGCCGTGACTGCCGCGACGAAGACCGCCGCGGCTGCGCGTGCCGCGCACATCGAGACGGACGCGCTGTTCTGACCGGCTCCTCTCACTCCCGGACCCGCGATCGGCGGTCCGGGTGTGGGGGAAGCGGGGTCAGCCCCGCTCGAATCCATTCACCACGCTCAAGAGGGAGGGGCCCGATGGCCCAGCAGCGGCGTAGGAGTACGGCCCAGGACGTCCTGGGTGATCCGGAGTTCGTGACGAACAAGAGCATTCGCGACTACTGCAACGGCGGGCGCCTGTTCTGCCGGGACGGCTCCCTCGAACTGGCCATGGCCGCGGAGGAGTTGTACGCGGTCCTGTCGCAGATCGCCCCCGTGGACGCCCTGCTTGCCGGGCGTGCCGGGCGGAAGCGGGCGAAGGACACGTCCAAGCACTTGATCATCGCGGCGGAGGCGTTGAAGTACGCGGCCGGGTCGATGGCCAAGGCGTACGCGAGCTTCCAGAAGAACTACGCGGCCGAGTTGCAGGCCGCCGGGGTCAAGTCCAAGCCGGTCAAGCCCGCGTTCAAGTTCGAGGCGTAAAGGAGGAGACGCATCGTGGCAAGGAAATCGAGGCGTTCGCGGGCGACGGCGGTGGTGGCCACCGCCCCGCTCGATCAGGCCGCCAAGCACCTGACCAGCCGCGCGGCACCGTTGCTGCCGCCGTGGATGGTCGCGGCGGGTCTGACGATTCCGGCGGCGCTGGCGCACGACACGATCGGCACCAACCCGGCGGCGACCGCCCTGATCGGCGCAGCCGGTGCCGGGATCACGGTCGCGGCCTGGTCGGAGGCGTCGAAGCGCTCCCCGCGACTGCGGGCCATGGCGACGGTGTCCACCGGGGCCGCTTCCGCCTATCTGACGGCCGCGACCGTGGCCGGGCCGACGTCGCCGAACGTGGCCCTGCTCCAGGCGCTCGGCGGGGGCACCCTCGCTCTGTGGTGGAATCTTCGCCACGCCCTGCGCAACAGCGGCGCCGAAAGCGTGAGTGACGGCCTGTTCGAGATGGTCGGGCTCGCCCGGACGCAGGTGGTCAAGGGTGAGGTGGTCGCCGGTGAGGTGAGCGCGGAACTCCAACTCCCCCGGGGCGAGATGGTGCCGGACGACGTGCAGAACCGGATTCCGCAGATGGCGTCCGCGCTGGGCACCTCGCCCGCGGCGATACGTGTGACGCCGAACCGGGACGACCACTCGCGGGTGACGCTGTCGGTGACACCGGTGGATCACCTGCGCAAGTCCGTGCTCTACCCCGGGCCGTCGCTGCCGGGCCAGTCGATCGCCCGCCCGATCCGCCTGGGCGTCTACCAGGACGCGCAACCGTTGGAGTTCTGGTTGCCGGGCACCGAGGACCGCGACCACCCCCGCCCGCTCTCCCACCTGCTGACCACCGGCATGAGCGGATCCGGCAAGTCCGGAAGCCTGAAGGTGCTGCTGACCGAGGCGATGACGCGCTCCGACGCGGTGGTGTGGTTCGCGGACCCGTCCAAGGGCAGCCAGAGTGTGGGCGCCATCCAGGGCGGCCTGGACTGGTGCGAGACCACACCGCAGGGCGTGAGCGCGATGCTCGACGTGCTCCCGGTCGTCGTCAAGGCCCGCGCGGACCTCCTCGGGCGCCTGGGTTACGCCCAGTGGGAGCCCGAGTGCTGGACCAAGCACCGGATCCCGCTCCTCCTGATCCATTTCGAGGAGTCGGCGGACGAGGCGGTCGCCGATCACCCGAACGTCGTCCCGGTCGCCCAGCAGGCCCGCTCCACCGGAACGGTCCTGTCGTTCTCCCTCCAGCGTGCCTCGTTCACGGGCATCTCGACGGAGGTGCGGGCCCAGTTCGGAACGTCCCTGATCTTCGGCGTCAAGGACGACGGCGACGCGTTCACCCTGGACGGCGCGGCCAAGGACGCCGGGGCATCGCCCGAACAGTGGGCGGCCGAACGCCCGGGGATGCTCTACCTCCAGGCCCCGGGCGTGGACCGCGAACGCTGGCCCGTGCCCGCGCGAGCGTTCCGCCTGCCCGAGGACGAACAGGTACGGAGCCTGATCGCCGCCTACGCCGTGGTCCGCCCCAAAGGCGTGGACGCGGCCACGGCGAAGGCCGCCGGACCCCGCTACGCGGCCTACAAGGCCCGCGCCGCCCGCAGGGGTGGGGAAGAGTCCACCGGCCCGGGGCCGTTGCGGGCCGCTCTCGCCGAACACCCGCGCGTGCCCACCCGCCCGGACGAAGCGGAGATCGTGGAAAGCGAAGCCGCAGACGACACGACCGAGTTCGAGGCCGGCGGGCGGCCGTACGAGGTCGACCACGAAAGCGACCTGGACGCGCAGGCAGATCCCGACAAGGAGATCGAGGAACCCTCCAGGGTGATGCAGGTGTCCGAGCCGGAGTTCGCAAGCGGTCGCTCCACCGAGGACGCTCTCGCCGAGATGGCGACCATCCTGGACGAGTTGCGGGCGCGGGGCGAGGCGGTGTGCGCTCCCAAGGACTTCCCGCGGGCCCGCGTCGGACGTCACCGCAGTTGGGTCTCGCGTCGCCTCGCCGAGTGGGCGGACGACGGCCGGGAGGTCGCCGAGAACCCCGGCGGAACGATCGGATCCTGGCTCATCATCCCCCGCGACGACGCGTTCGAGGACTACGCCGCGTAGCCGTGCGGCGGGGTGTGCGCACGCATGCGGAAGCCGTGCGCACACCTGTGGCCCTCGCGCGCACGCGCGCGCGTTGACCTGCACTTTCGCCCGTGCGCACACCCACACGCGTGCACACACCCACACCCACACACCACTACACACCGTGACGAGAAAGGCAAGGCTGTCATGGCGGACGAGAAGACGACCAAGCACACCTGCAACAGCGGACGCGGCCCCACGTTCGGCCGCAAGACGGCGGGCTGCCCCCGCTGCGACGAACTGATCGCCGGGGCGAAGCCGGTGGTCTGGCGCGAGAGCAACAAGCAGCGCGACGCCCGGATCGCCGCCGACATGCGTACGCGCAGGCACGACTGCCGCGCCTCGGGGTGCTCGATCGTCTGCACCTCCGGCGACTGGTGACCCCACCCCGGGACGACCGTCCATCCGCCAAGACCGGCGGTCGCCCCGGGCCCAACCCGAACCCCACAAGGACCCGGAAGGGACCCCCAGCATGACAAACAATCACGCGCGGATCATCCGCACCTGCCAAGGCAGCGGGTACGAGTGGTACACCGCCCGCTGCTCGCGTGGTCTCATGAGCGTGCGACCGCGCCTGCTGGACCTGTTCTGCGGTGCCGGCGGTGCCACCCACGGCTACCGGCTCGCCGGATTCCACGTCACCGGCGTCGACATCGCCGAGCAGCCGAACTACTGCGGAGACGCATTCGTCCGCGCGGACGCGATCGAGTACGCCCAAGCGCACGCCGCGGACTTCGACGTCGTCCACGCCTCCCCACCGTGCCAGGACGCGTGCTCGCTCACCAAGGGGACCAACCGCGGACGCACCTACCCGCGGCTGATCGCCCCCACCCGCGACGCCCTCACCGCGGCCGGCGTGCCGTTCGTCATCGAGAACGTCGCCGGCGCCGAACTGCGCAGGGATCTGCGGCTGTGCGGCGAGATGTTCGACCTCGCCGTCATCCGACACCGCTACTTCGAGGTCCACGGCGCCGCCGTCACCGCACCGGCGCACCGGCCGCATCGCGGACGCGTCGCCGGCATGCGCCACGGCGAGTGGTTCACCGGCCCGTACTTCGCCGTCTACGGCGACGGGGGCGGCAAGGGCACCGTCGCCCAATGGCAGGCCGCCATGGGCATCGACTGGACCGACGTCCGCCGCGAACTCGCCGAAGCCATCCCACCCGCCTACACCCACCACATCGGCACCGACCTCATCGACGCGCTCACCACACGCACCCGAGAGGAGACGGCCGCATGAACCCGCCCCTCACGCCCGACGACGGAGACGTCAACGACGAGATCAACCGTGTGATCGCGGAAGCCCGCGAACTCCTGTTCACGGCCGATGCCCTGCGCTCCGTCGGGCCCGACGACACGGACCAGGCCCTCGCCATCATCCACAGCGAGTTCGGCCCGTTCCCGCCCGGCACGGCCTTGACGGAACGGATCGAACGGGCCGCGCGCAAGTGGGGCCTCTCGTGACCGGCCACCTGCACACCGCTCTCATGCTGGCCGCCTCCGGCCTGCCGGTTCTGCCCCTGCGGGCAGGCAAGGTCCCCTTCGGGAACTGCCCCGCCTGCACGGGCTCGGCCTGCGGCGGCCGACCGAACATGAAGACCGCCGGTCCCTGCAAGTGCCCGCGCGTGTGCCACGCCTGGGCCGCCGCGACCACCGACCCGGCCGTCATCGCCTCCCCGCCGTGGGCGTGGGCCTGGGCGCGGGCGGTCGCCGTCGCCTACCACCCCGGCGGCGCCGGATACACCGTCGTGGACCTGGACGACCGCGACGCGATCGAGTGGGCCCGCGCAACCCTTCCACCCACGCGGGTCGTGGCGACCACCCGCGGCGAACACTGGATCTACCGGGGCGCCACCCGCTCCGCCAACCACGTCCGACCCGGCGTCGACATCAAATCCCGCATGGCCTACGCCCGTTGGCTCGGACTCGGAACCGGACACACCACCGCACTGCCCTCGGTCGTCCGAAGCCTGGTGGACCGGGAAGGACAAGAAACCACCCGGCCCGGGGGCGGGGTGGACTCTTCCTCCCCGGCGCGGTCCGGATGGACGCGCGCGGTAGCCACCGGATGCCGCCACACCGAGCGCTACATCCGCACCGGCCTCGAACGCGGACTCGCCCGCATCCGCGCCCACACCGAAACCGGCGCCGGATCCAGCGCCTATGGCGTCGCCCGCTTCCTCGCCAAACAGCACGCCCGATGCCCTGGGCCGTGCGGGCTCGATGTGCTGGCCGAGGACATCGTCACGGCCGCCGTCGGGGTCGGCGTGCCCGAGCACTACGCGCGCCGAGCCGTCCGCAACGGACTGCACGCAAGCGCCTGAACCATCCCACCCGCACACCAGCCACCCGAGGAGGGTCGCTCCGCCATGGCCGAGTTCCACATCGAGTTCAAGGACGCCGCGGGCAACAAACGCGGCAGCCGTTTCTTCAGCGAACCGACCGACACCCACGCCCTGACCACCGGACGCGAGCTGCTCACGTCCGAGCACCGCAGCGACAGGCGCATCGTCCTGGCCACCATCTCCCGCCGCGTGCTCTTCCCCAACCGGGCCAAGGAGATCGCCGACCTGAAGGTCTGACGCCACGCCGGGGCGGCCGATGAGTCACCGAACCCGCCGACCGCCCCGGCCCCGTCCGACCCGACGTCGACCGACGCCCCATCAGCGACAGGAGAATCACCGCATGAGCGACACCCCGACCATGATCGACGGGGCCGAACTGCTCGATGAGGTCGAGCGGTTCCACCGCAGGTTCAACGTGTTCCCCACCGAGGCCGCCTACGTCGCCGTCGCCCTGTGGGACGCGCATGCGCACCTGATCGACGCGTTCGACGGCACCGCCCGCCTGGCGTTCCTGTCCCCAGAACCGGGATCGGGCAAGTCCCGCGCGCTGGAGATCGTGGAGACGCTGACCCCGAACGCCGCGATAACCGTCAACGCGTCCGCCAACGCCCTCTTCCGGCTCGTGGAGGCATCCCACGGCATGCCGACCCTGCTCTTCGACGAAATCGACACCGTCTTCGGCCCCAAAGCCGGAGACAACGAACCGGTCCGAGGATTCCTCAACTCCGGCTACCGACGCGGCGGAGCCGCCCTGCGCTGCGTCGGGGACGGCTCGAACCAGACCGCAGGCTGGTTCTCCTCGTACTGCGCCGTCGCCATGGCGGGCCTGGGCTCGTTGCCGGACACGATCCTGACCCGCTCGGTCATCATCCGCATGCGCAAGCGCGCACCGAACGAGAAGGTCTCGCCCTACCGGCGCCGCCTCCACGAGAAGGAGGGACACGTCCTGCGGGACCGACTCGCCGAGTGGGCCGACACCGTACGGGACGCGGTCGCCGACGCCTGGCCGGAGATGCCCGAAGGCGTCACCGACAGGCCCGCAGACGTGTGGGAACCCCTGCTCGCCGTCGCCGACGCGGCCGGAGGACACTGGCCCACCCGCGCACGCGCCGCATGCGTCGACCTGGTCAACGCCGCACGCGACGACGACGAGGCATCCGTCGGAATCCGGCTGCTGACCGACCTGCGCGACCGGGTCTTCCGCGGCGCCGACCGCATGCCCACCACCGCCATCCTCGAAATGCTGCTCGCCCTGGACGACGGCCAGTGGGCCGACGTGGACGACAAGCCCCTCACCTCCCGCATGCTCGCCCGACTGCTCGGCCGGTACGTCACCCCCGCGAACAAGCCCATCAAGCCCCGCGTCATCCGAACCGCCTCCGGAACCCCCAGGGGCTACTACGCGGAAGACCTCACGGACGCGTGGATGCGGTACTGCCCTCCCCCACCCCCGGAGATGCGCAACATCCGCAACGCCGCAACACCGCAGGTCAACAGGGGCGAATTCGTTGCGGATAGCCCGTAGGCATCCGCAACACAGCCCGCGAAAGCGCCACACCCTGGCGTCGAGCGCCGGGCCGAAGTACCGCCGGACAGGTGCCGCCGCGCCCCGCGTGTAGCGGCACCTATCCGCAACACCACCGCTATCCGCAACAAATCCGAGCCTGTGACCTGCGGTGTTGCGGTGTTGCGCATGTTGCGGATCTGGGAGGAAGGGGGACGGCGGCACCGCCCGCCGCCGACCCTCGCCCTCGCCCTCTTGTTCTCTCGTCTCGGAGGAACTGTGTCTTCCGTTCGAACCGTGATCGAACCCAAGTGGTACACCGTTGACGAAGTCGCCCTCATGCTCGGCTTCGGTAAGTCCAAGACCAAGAACCTCATCGCCACCGGTCGCCTGAAGTCTGTGAAGGACGGGCGCAACCGGAAGATCATCGCGCGCTGGGTGGATGAGTACGTGCAGTCCCGTATCGCGGAAGTCGAGGGTGCCGACAAGTGAGTGCGAAGCGCCACAACGGCGAAGGATCCATCTACCCGTACCGGAACGGCTACGCGGCCTACGTCTGGGTTACAAAGCCCGACGGGACCCGCGACCGCAAGTACGCCTACGGCAAGACGCGCGAGGTGACCCACGAGAAGTGGCTCGCGCTGCACGCCGCCGCCAAGGCCGGCCCCGTCGCGACCAAGTCCCCGACCGTGGGCCAGTACCTCGAATACTGGCTCAAGGAGGTCGTGGAGCCGCACCTGCGGCCCACGGCCGCCGCGACCTACGAGTCCCACGTCCGCAACCACATCGCTCCTCACCTGGGCACCAAAGCCCGCGACAAGCTCACCGTGCGGGATGTCCAGACGTGGGTGAATAGCCTCGCGGAGCTGTGTCAGTGCTGCGAGCAGGGCAAGGACGCGGCGCGGCCGGAGGAGAAGCGACGGTGCTGCGCGCTCGGCAAGGCCGACTGCTGCGAGCAGACCCTGTCCCCTCGCTCGATCCGTGACATCAGGGACGTGTTGCGGTCGGCACTCGGGAACGCGGTGCGCGAGGAGGTCTTGTCCAGGAACGTGGCCGCGTTCGTCCGGGTGAGCGGCGCCAAGCGGAGCAAGCGCAAGGCCAAGCCGTGGACGGCCGAGGAGGCGAAGAGGTTCCTGGAGTCGGCGCGCAACGACCGGGATCCGCTGTTCGCCGCCTACGTGCTCATCCTCGTGTTGGGCATGCGCAAGGGCGAGGTGCTGGGCCTGACGTGGGACGTGGTCGACCTCGACGTCGGGGAACTAGACGTTCAGCGGCAGCTTCAGCGCGTCAGGCGGCAGTTGCTCCATACCGACACGGCCAAGACCGAGGCATCCGAAGTGCCGCTTCCGCTCCCGGACATCTGCGCGACCGCCCTGCGGATCCGGCGGAAGCAACAGGAGGAGGACAAGGAAGCTGCGGGCGAGGTGTGGGAGGACCGGAACTTCGTCTTCTCCACGCGCCATGGCACGCCGTACGAGCCGAGGAACTTCAATCGGAGCTTCGACGCCCGGTGTGAGAAGGCGAAGGTCCGGCGCATCACGGTGCACAACACGCGGGACACGTGCGGCACCCTGCTCGTGGCGCTCGACGTGCATCCGCGCGTGGTGATGCGGATCCTCCGGCACACGAAGATCGCGGTGACGATGGAGATCTACGCCCAGGCCCCGGACGAGCAGACGCGCGAGGCTCTGCGGAGCCTGGGCGAGTGGCTGGACTGACCTTCGGCGAAAGCTCTTCGGGGCACCCGTTGCGGTACTTCGCTGCTGGCGGCACGACAAAGCCCCGGATCATTTTCATGATCCGGGGCTTTGACCTGCGTGGGCGATACTGGGATCGAACCAGTGACCTCTTCGGTGTGAACGAAGCGCTCTCCCGCTGAGCTAATCGCCCGGGTGCAGGGAGAACATTACCGCATGGGTGGGGGCGGTTGTGACCGCCCTCCGCGGGTGGGGCGCGGGGGCCGCTTGGGGCTTGTGGGCGGCTCGCTCGGGGGTCAGAACGGGAGGGCCATGCCGTATTTCCACAGGTACAGGGCCACCGCGGCGGCGATCAGGAGCAGGCCGATCGCGAGCATGATCATGTTGCGGCGGCGGGTCCTGGGGTCGAGGGCGCGGGTGGCGGCCCTGGTGACCTTGTCCTTGGTCCACAGCAGCGTGCGCTGGGCCCAGACGAATTCGGTGCCCAGGACGGCGAGGCCGAGGAAGATGACCGCCCAGCCGGGACCGGGCAGCGGGAGCATGATGATGCCGCCCACGATGATCGCGAAGCCGATGATGGCGACGCCGATCTGCCAGGTCATGTGCAGCGGCTTGGAGCGCTTGATGAAGGCCGGCGCGCGGGAGCCGAATGGTTTCGCCTCGGGCGCCCCGGTGGGTGTGTCGGCCTTCGTCGCGCCCTCGGGTGCCGCCGCTCCGGCCGGGTCGTCCCGGTCGGGGGTGGGCTTCCCGCCGGCGTGCGCGCTGTTCTCCGCGACCCCCGTGTCCATCGTCCGTCTTCCTCTCTCGTCGTACCGGCCGTCGTCCACCGGATGCCTCCGTTCGCCCGGGGCCGGCGCCGACCTCGGCCCGACCTGGCTTGACAACGCTACAAGGGGGCAGAGGTTCGGTGCAGACCCTACGGTCGGGGACCGACCCGGGCGGGTCGGTCCGGGCGATCGGAGCGACCCGATCCGATCGCCTGTTCCCTTCCGGAAATCATGCGGGCGAACGTTACACCCCCGCATCGCTCTTAAGGAGTACCCAGACGCCCGTATATCGGGCAGAGACGTTTACAAGAGGTCCGCAGGTGGGATGTTGCGAACGCCGACGTGCGAATCCCCGAGCGCACACTGAGCGAAAGGCCATGGCGCTTATGAACACCACGGTCAGCTGTGAGCTGCACCTGCGCCTCGTCGTCTCGAGCGAGTCCTCATTGCCGGTCCCCGCGGGACTGCGCTACGACTCGTCGGACCCGTACGCCGTGCATGCGACCTTCCACACGGGTGCCGATGAGACGGTCGACTGGGTCTTCGCCCGCGATCTTCTCGCCGACGGGCTGCGTCAGCCCTCGGGCACCGGCGACGTTCGTGTGTGGCCCTCTCGGAGCCACGGACAGAGCATCGTCTGCATCGCCCTCAGCTCTCCGGAGGGCGAGGCCCTGCTCGAAGCGCCCGCACGGGCCTTGGAGTCGTTCCTGAAGCGTACGAACGCTGCCGTGGCCCCCGGCAACGAGCACCGCTTCTTCGATCTCGACCGGGAGCTGTCGCAGATCCTCGCCGAGAACTGAGCTCTGGCACGGCGGACACGCCCCTGTCCGCGGCGCCGGGTTCACACGTCAGCGCTCCGCCGCACCCATCGTCCACACGGTGGGGGCGGCGGAGCGTTTTCACGTCCCGGCCGGTGCACGGCCACGCCGACGACCCCGAACCGCCCACCCGCCCGACGAACGGTCGGCCGAGCGAGCGCGCGAGTGGCCTGGTGATCCGAATACGCAGCCGACCCGGGCGCGCCACAAAGAAAGCGCGCATTCGAACACATTTTCCGGCACGGCGCGCGTCGCATAGGCCGCGACTCGGGCAGGGCTATCCCGCCGCATAGGCATCGCGTCGGCACGGGCACAACCGCGTGGGAATGCGTTCACATTCACCATCCCCGACCGCGCCCGTTGTGCGCGGACACGGATTAGCACCTCACGCTGACCCGCGGTGACCGACGGTATCCCGGGGAAATCCGCAAATCGGGATTCCCCGACTTCAGATCCCGCGCCTGCGCAACAGTTCCTCGATCTCCGCGAACTCGTCGTCGCCCCCGCTCGCGCG
The DNA here is from genome assembly GCF_042793325.1 of Embleya sp. NPDC056575. Taxonomy (NCBI): domain Bacteria; kingdom Bacillati; phylum Actinomycetota; class Actinomycetes; order Kitasatosporales; family Streptomycetaceae; genus Embleya; species Embleya sp. NPDC056575. The sequence goes on along the minus strand of NZ_JBHTVA010000059.1, from coordinate 31,364 downwards.
CGAGGACCGCCGTGAGCGCGGCGCGGCGGCCGGCTTCGGCTGTCGGCCGCGCGGCGGCGCGCCGCCCGAGCCGCCCGCTCCCGCCGCCGGATCGCCACCGCCGAGCAGCGCCGCCAGGTCGGACGAGGTGGTGGAGGTGATGGAGGTGGTGGACGCGGTGCCGCTCGATTCCGGGGACTTCTTCTTTCCGCCGACCATGCGGGTGATCATCAGCAGGATCACGGCGAACGCGAGGATCGCGACGCCGCCCCACGCCTTGAGGCCGAAGGCGAGGTCGGTCGCCCAGTCGGCGACCGCGCTGCCCACCCGGCGGCCCAGCGTGGCCAGGCCGGTCAGGTACAGGCCGATCGGGAACAGCGCCGCGGCGGTCCACCGCGTCGCGTTCAGGAAACGTCGTTGGCGAGCCTTTTGTACCGCGATGACCAGGCCCAGGCCCGTCAGCGCCATGCACAACGCGCCGGTCACCACATCTGCGCCGGACATGCGCTCGGCCTCCTCGTTCGAAACCTACGAAGCTTCGTTGTCGGTCGGCGTCGATCGGGATCGGTCGACGGCCGTTGCCGTCCTGCCTCCATCGTGGCCGTCTCGCTCCTCGAACACCACGATCGACGGTCGGTTCGGTACTGGGGGAGGACTCCGACCGACTCATCTCCTCCCCGTGGAGTAGATCCAGGATCAGGGATGTTCCCGACTTCTCACAGGATGGGTTTCCCCCAATAACGCGTACGCGGCGCGAATCGAGCCCCGGTGAGCACCTTCGTGAACTCCGGGGTGCGGGCCTTGTCGGGCAGGTCGATGGCCAGCTCGGGCAGCCCCTGGGTCGCCGTCACGTGGCCGGCGGCGCGCAGGAGCGTCGCGGCGGCCTCCGGGTTGCGCGCGGTCAGGGCCAGGACGACGCCGTGCGCCACCCACACCGCCGCACCGTCGCCCAGCGTGTACGGGGCGGGCGCGGTGGGGTGGTCGAGGCGGGCGTGCGCGCGGGCCCCGGCGGCGGGTTCGGACCACCCTGCCGCGCGCAACGTCGCCGTGTGGCGGTGCAGCTCCGCGGCGCACCACGCCTCGCGCTCGTCGGTGTCCATCATCCGCACCCCGTGCGGCAGGCCGGTGGCGCGCACCGGGGCCACCAGTCGGGTGCTGTCGGGCGCGTAGCCCAGGGCGGAGACCAGGCCCGTGGCCGCGCGGTTGCCCTCGGGCACCGCGGCGGCCATCCGGGTACAGCGCCGGCCGCGCATGATCTCCTCGGCCGCGAGCATCGCCACGCACCCGTGTCCTCGGCGGCGGCGCGACGGCAGCACCTGGATGTGCAGGATCCATCCGGTGCCGGTGCCCCACGGGCCGAGCGGGGTCAGGTGTACGCCGCCCACGGATCGGCCGTTGGCGCAGATCGAGTACACGCCGTCCCGGCCCGGTCCGGCCGGTCGCAGAGTGGTGGTCATCGCGTCCCCCCGCCTTGCCGATGTCGCGCCCCGTCATCGGCAGTGCTGCCCGCGCGCGGACCCGGTCAACCTGCGCCGGAGCGCCGACCGCGCGATCGCGGGCACGATCGGGGCGGCCGGCGCACCCGCGCGGGCGGGCCCGGGCGGGCCGGCGTCCGGGTCAGGGGTCGATGTCGGCGGCGGCGCGGGCGGCGAAGATCTCCATGGCCTTGCGGGTGAGCGGGCCGGGCGCGGTGCGGGTGTGCTCGTCGATCCGGTGCACCGCCTGGATGTCGCGCAGCGACGAGGTCAGGAACACCTCGTCCGCCTCGGCGAGCGCGCTCAGCGGCAGGTCGATCTCCTCGGCGCCGACCCATTCGAGGACCAGCGCGCGCGAGACGCCGGCCAGGCAGCCGGCCGACAGCGGCGGGGTGGCCAGGCGGCCGTCGAGGACCACGAACACGTTGGAGCCGGTGCCCTCGCACAGGTTGCCCGCGGTGTTCGCGAACAGCGCCTCGCTCGCGCCGTGCCGGGCGGCGTGGCCGAGCATCACCACGTTGTCGGCGTAGCTGGTGGTCTTGATCCCGGTGGTCGGCGCGTTCTCGTTGCGCGTCCACGGGACGGTGACCACGGCGGTGCTCTCGCCGCGGGGTTTGGCCGGGGCGAGGGCGACCACCAGGGTCGGCGTCGCTCGGCCTCGCTCGGAGCCCAGCGGCGAGCGGCCGCCCGTGTAGGTGATCCGCAGTCGGGCGATGCCCGGCAGCGGGTTGGCCGCCAGTACCTCGGCGCACGCGTGGCGCAGCAGGTCGAGGTCGGGGTCGGGCAGCCCGAGGCCGCGTGCGGAGCGGGTCAGCCGAGCCAGGTGCCGGGTCGTCGCGAATGCCTGTCCGTCCCGCGCCTTCAGCGTTTCGAAGACGCCGTCGCCGACGGTCAGCCCGTGGTCGTCCACCGGGATCACCGCGTGTTCGTCGTCGACGAGGCGGTCGTTCATCCAGATCCTGCTCATGCGCCCTCCGAGGTGTCCGCGGGGTTGTGTCCGACGCGATCCCGCGCGGCCCGATCCTGCCCGGTCCCGGGCTCGGTTGGGTAACCGGGGACGGCCGGCGCCGTGGACGGCGGGCGCTCGCCGGGGTGCTCCGGGGCCGTCGCGCGCTCGCGGGCGCCGATGTGCTCCGGGCTCGCGGGGTGCTCCCGGCCGCCGGCGTCCGCCGAGGCCGGCGAGTGCTCCGCCGCGGTGTCCGGCCGGTGCCCGACTCCGACCGGGTCCGCCCGGTGCTCCCCCTCCGCCCGGTACTCCCCCGTCGCGACCGCGAGCAGGTTTCGCGCCTTGAGGCGGGTCTCCTCCCACTCGCGCTGCGGGTCGGAGTCGTAGGTGATGCCGGCGCCGGTGCCGAAGCACAGGCGGCCGTCGCGGACGAAGAAGCTGCGTATGCCCACCGCGAGCGAGCCCTCGCGGCGGTCCGCGTCCACCCAGCCGATCGCGCCGCAGTAGGGGCCGCGCGGGACCGGCTCCAGCTCCTCGATGATGCGCAGCGCGCTGCTCTTGGGGGCGCCGCTGACCGAGCCCGGCGGGAACGTCGCGGCGAGCAGTTCGGGCCAGCCGACGCCGGGGGCCAGCGTGCCTGCGACGGTGGAGACGAGGTGGACCAGGCCCGGGTGCCGTTCGACCACGCACAACTCGGGCACGGTGACCGAGCCGATCGCGGCGGCGCGGCCCAGGTCGTTGCGGACCAGGTCGACGATCATCACGTTCTCGGCGTGGTCCTTGGGCAGCAGGTCGGCCTCGGTTCGGCCGGTGCCCTTGATCGGGCCGGAGCTGACCCGGTCCCCGACGCGCCGCAGGTACAGCTCCGGCGACGCGCACGCGACGTGGACGCCGTGTTCGGGCAGTCGGATCACCCCGGCGTACGGCGCGGGGTTGCCCAGCGCGAGCCGGCCCGCCAGGCCGACGATGTCGGCGTCGGCGGGCAGCGGGGCGCTGAGCATGCGGCACAGGTTGACCTGGTACACGTCGCCGGCGGCGATGTACTCGCGAATCCGGCGCACCCCCGCGCGGTACGCGTCGGCGCCGAGCGAGTCGGTCCACGTGTGGGCGGGCGGCCCGATCCACGGGGCGGCGGGCAGCGGGGCCGGGCGCACGTGGTCGAAGCGGGCGCAGATCGGGTCGCCCTCGAAATCGGCGACCACGGCCCAGACGCCGTGCGAGTCCAGGGCTGCCGGGTCGCGGGTGACATCCCGCAGTCCGGTGGCCAAGCGCCCGCCGAGGTGGGCGATGGGGGGAGGCTGGCTCACGTGTTCGTTCCGGGGTCGCGACCGCGGCACCTGCTTGAGGATCGGCGCGCGGGTCAGGACGCCATTGTAGGAGGCGGCCGATCGGCGCGGCCGGCCCGGGCGGCCCGGCATCGGCCGCCGCGAGCGCCCCCTCGCGCCGGTGCGACGCGCCCGGAAGTGCCCCGAATCGATTCCGCGTTCCCGTGTGACGCTCGGGCACGGCATGATGCGGCACGGGTGGATGGAACCCGGCGACCCCGAGACCGGCGACCACCCCTCCCGGTCGGTTCGCCCGACCCGTCGAAGTCTCCACCGCATCACGCGATCGAAGGACGTTCATCCGTGCACTGTTCCGCCTGCGACACCTGGTCTACGCGGGCCGACCGCTGTTCGTACTGCGGCGCCGTCCCGGCCGTCGCGCCGCAGCAGGCCGGCGCCGTGTCGGCCCCCGTGGTCGCCGGGTCGACCGCGGCCCCGGCGGCGCCCGCGGCGCCCACGCCGCCGGATCCGTACGCTCCGCCCGCACCCGCGCCCACCGGGGTGCATCCGGCCGGGGTGTATCCGGGCGCCTATCCGCCCGCGCCGGGTGCGTTCGCGCCGCAGGCGCCCTACGGCATGCCGGGGGCGTATCCGGCCTCGCCCTTCGGGGGCTGGATGCCGCAGCCGTTCCGCTCGCTGCGCGGGCTCGCCGTGACGTTGTACATCCTGCTGCCGCTGTCGGCGGTGTTCGCGGGGCTGTGCGCGGCGGCGTTCTTCCACCGGGCCGACGTGCTCCGGCAGATCGTCGACGCCGGCGACCTGGGTGTCACGGACTCGCTGCGCACCCGGGCCGAGGACTCGGACTCGCTGGTCGCTGCGGCGATCACGTTCCTGGTGTTGTCGATGATCGCGACGGCGGTGCTGTTCATCATCTGGATGTATCGGGCCCGGGCCAACGTGGACCTGTTCGGCCCGTCGAAGCAGCACCTGTCCACCGGGTGGGCGGTCGGCGGTTGGCTGGTGCCGGTGGTGAGCCTGTGGTTCCCGAAGCTGATCCTGCACGACGTGTGGCGCGCGAGCGATCCCCGGACCGCCGAGCGCGGCGGTCGTACGCCCGGGCGGCTGCCGCTGTTGTGGACCTGGTGGGTGCTGCTGGTCGGCGCGTCGGTGTTGTTCTTCGCGAGCCGGCTGTCCTACCCGCTGGGTGACGACATCGAGTTGTCGGACGCCGATCGGCTGCGGACCATCGACATCCTGTCGGGGGCCGCGGACATCGTGCTGATCCTCGCGGCGGTCGCGGCGATCTTCGTGGTTCGGAAGATCACCACGTTCCAGCACGAGCGCGAGGCGCTGGCGTTCGCGTCGGGGCTGGTCCCGGCTCCGGGAGCGGTGGGCGGTTTCCCGGCGGGGGCGCCGACGCCGTGGGCGGCCTATCCGGCGCAGGCGCCGACCGGGCAGTACTTCGCTCCGCCGGTGCCGGCCGCGCCCGGTGCGCCCGGCGGGTTCGCGCCGCCGGCGCAGACCGCGCTCGGCGCGCCGCCGGTCCCGCAGGCTCCGGTGGAGGGTGCGACGGCGGCTGCGCCGGTGCCCCCGGGCGAGCCGACGCCTGTCGCGTCCGCGCCGGCCGTGGCCACGCCGGTGGCGGCCCCGCCGCCGCGCCCCGCGGCTCCGCCGACGGCGGGGGCCAAGGCCACACCGGCCACCGCGGCCGAGTCAAGCGACGCGGACGAATCGGCGGAAGCAGCGCCGGCCGTTGTCCCGGCCGGCGAAGCCGAGTCGGTCGAAGCGGCCACAACCGTCGTACCGGCCGTTGAGGTCGGGTCGGCTGAAGCGGCGACTGCCGTTGTGCCGGCCGCCGAGGGCGAGTCACCTGAAGCGACCACAACCGTCGTGCCGGCCGCCAAGGGCGAGTCGGCTGATGCGGCGACGGCCGTCGTGCCGGCTGCCGACGGCGACGCGGCGACAACCGTCGTACCGGCCGCGGAGGCCGAGTCGGTCGAAGCGGCCACAGCGGTCGTGCCGGCCCCCGAGGGCGAGTCGCCTGAAGCGGCCACAACCGTCGTGCCGGCCGCCGAGGACGAGTCGGCTGATGCGGTGACCGCCGTCGTACCGGCTGCGGAAGCCGAGTCGGTCGAAGCGGCCACAGCGGTCGTGCCGGCCGCCGAGGGCGGGTCGGCTGGTGCGGTGACCGCCGTTGTGCCGGCTGCCGAGGGTGACGCGGTGACGGCTGTTGTGCCGGCCGTGGATGTCGAGGCGGCTGCCGGGCCGGTTTTGTTGGCGAAGTCGAGCGCGGGCGGGTCCGATGTGGTGGCGGGTGAGGCCGGGGCATCCGAACTGCCGCAGGTCCCCGCTCAGTCGCCGGCCGCGGTGGTCGAGCGTGCGTCCGACGCGAGCGCGGACGAGGTGCCGGTTCCCTCCGGTCCGGTGGATGCCGGGGCCGATGCCGAACCGGCGCCGTCCGGGGAGCGGCGCGGGTGATCTCGGGGGCCGGCGCTCGCACGATGGAGCGCGGGGCCCGGCCGCCGGGTGCACAGCGGTTGAACATCTGCCGTCGTAACGGCGGCCCAACGCGCCGGGCGGCCCCCCGTCGGCGCTCGCCGAAGGCCGGTTCGAACCCTCTCGGTTCGGGCCGGCCTCGGTCGTTTTCGCAGGTTGCGCGGGTCTCGCGGCGGGGTGCGCGGGGAATCGGTTTTTGTGATGGCCCTCGGATCCGCTAAAGTTCTCAACGTCGCCGGGACGCGGAAGCGCAACCCGGGTCGACAGGCGGACGTGGCTCAGTTGGTAGAGCATCACCTTGCCAAGGTGAGGGTCGCGAGTTCGAATCTCGTCGTCCGCTCGGAAGAAGTAGAGGAATGTGGTGGGCAACCACTATGGTTCCTTCACTTGGTGGAGTGGCCGAGAGGCGAGGCAACGGCCTGCAAAGCCGTCTACACGGGTTCAAATCCCGTCTCCACCTCCAAGAGAACCCGGGCCTGGTGCCGAGGGTGATCTGCCCGCGCGATTAGCTCAGCGGGAGAGCGCTTCCCTGACACGGAAGAGGTCACTGGTTCAATCCCAGTATCGCGCACGCTGTACAACCGTCGTACCGCTACACCACCCGCGCGATTAGCTCAGCGGGAGAGCGCTTCCCTGACACGGAAGAGGTCACTGGTTCAATCCCAGTATCGCGCACGGGCAGTACCGAAGGGCCGGAGGATCTCGATCCTCCGGCCCTTCGGCTTACCTCGGCGGATGTTCGTGCGGCGGGCTCGGTACGAAGTCGGGCGCGGCCAGCCGGGCCAGTCGCTCGCGCGTCGGCTCGTCCTGGGGCACGTAGACGCTCAGCCGCTGGCCCGGTGAGGTGGCGAGGTCGGTGGGCATCCCCCGGACGTGCAGCACCCCGACGTCGCGGTGGCGGAAGAATTTGGTCCGGGTGCGGGTGAGCGAGACCGGATGGGCCGCCCAGGTCGTCGCGAACTCGGGACTGGCGGCGATCAGTTCGTCGACGAACGCGGTCCACAGCGGATCGCCGACATTGCGCGCGTAGCTGCCGCGCAACACGCCGACCACGCCCGCGCACTCCTCCCGCCACTCGTGGAAGGGGTTGCAGCACGCGGGCCGGGTGAACAACTCCCAGATCACATTGCGTCGCTGCCTCGGCGCCGCCACCAGGCTCGGGAACATCCGGGCGTAGAGCGCGTTGTAGGCCAGCACGTCGTAGCGGCCGTTCAGCACCGCCGCCGGCAGCGTGGCGAAGTCGTCGAGGACGGTCTGGGTGTCCGAGTCGACCTCGTCCTCGGCGCGCAGCGTGGCCAGGCCCGGCACGCAGGCCAGCCGCTTGACGTGTTCGTACTCGACGCCGTCGAGCCGCAGCGTGCGGGCGATGCCGCCGATGACCTGGGCGCTGACGTTGATCGGGCGGCCCTGTTCGAGCCAGGTGTACCAGGTCACCCCCACGCCGGACAGTTGTGCGACCTCCTCGCGGCGCAGCCCGGGTGTGCGGCGTCGGCGGCCTGCGGGCAGGCCGACCTGTTCCGGGCTGATCCGCTCGCGTCGGCTGCGCAGGAAGGCGCCCAACTCGGCTCGGGAGGCGGCGCGTTCGGGGCGGACGTATTCCGGCGCGGCGCGCCCGGCGTCGGCGGTCGGGGCCGCTGTCGGCCCGATCGGCGGTTCGACCCGCTCCGGGGCGGCCGGGCGGTGGGTGGCGTCGGTACGCGGGCTGCCGTTCATCGACCCATCCTGCGCCGATCGTCGCCTCGATTGCCAGGTGCCTGGTGATACCGGGATAACCAGGCTACTGGTCCGGGTACCCGGCACCGGGCAGAGTCGCTGCCATGAACGATACGGATGTGAAGTCGGGCGGCGGCGCCCGGCACGGGGACGGGGGTGGGGAGCGGGTGACGACCCCGGCGGCCGGGGTCGTCGGATCGACCGCTCCCGACGAGGGAGGCTCTCGGGGGTCGACCGCCCGGGAGCGGCGACGGGCGGCGAAGGGCCGCCGGGAGGACGGGAGCCGGGTCGGGGGCGCGGGCACGCTGCTGCTCGTGGTGCTGGTGGCCGGGCAGTTCATGGCGGTCCTGGACTCCTCGATCGTGAACGTGGCGGCTCCGGTGATGCGTTCGGACCTGCATACGTCGGGCGCCGGGCTGCAGTGGGTGATCGCGGGCTACACGATCGTGTACGCGATGTTGCTGATCACCGGATCGCGGCTGGGCGCGATCTTCGGGTACGGGCGGGCGTACCTGGCCGGGCTCGGGTTGTTCACTGTGGCCTCGCTGGCCTGCGGGCTGGCCGGTTCCACCGGGGAGTTGGTGGCGTTCCGGTGCCTGCAGGGCGCGGGCGCCGCGTTGTTGGTACCGCAGGTGTTGACGCTGATCCAGCGCCGGTTCGAGGGACGGCGGCGGACGGCGGCGATGGGGCTGTACCAGACCGCGATAGCCGGCGGCGCGGTCGTCGGGCAGATCGTGGGCGGGGTGCTGGTCGACGCGGATCTGTGGGGCACGAGTTGGCGGCCGGTGTTCCTGGTCAACGTGCCGCTGGGGGTGCTGTTGCTCGCGGTCGGGTGGCGTGCGCTGGGCGGCGACCGGCCCGGGCCCGACGAGCGCACGGGCTGGGGGCGGCTGGACGTGCCGGGCGTACTGGTGCTGGCGCCGGCGATGTTGGCCCTGGTGGTGCCGCTGGTGATGGGGCACGAGCAGGGCTGGCCGGTGTGGGGGTGGCTGGTGCTCGCCGCGGGGCTGGTCGGGATGGGCGCGTTCGCCCTGGTGGAGCGCCGGGTGTCGGGGCGCGGCGGGTCGCCGCTGGTGCCGGGCGCGGTGTTGCGCTCCCCCGGGTTGCTGTCCGGCGGGATCATGCTGCTGGTGGGGGTGGCGAGCTACAACGGGTTCCTGTTCACCCTCGCGCTGCACCTGCAGTCGGGGCTCGGCGACAGTCCGCTGCGGGCCGGTCTGACATATGTGCCGTGCGCGATCGGGTTCGCCGTCTCCGGGTTGTGGTGGGGGCGGTTGCCCGAGCGGATCCGGGCGCACCTGGGATATCTGGGCTTCGCGCTGGTGTCCGTGTCGTACGTGGGCATGGCGGCCTCGGTGCACGGCGGGCGGGACGGCGGCGTGGCGCTCGCGGTCGGCCTGGCCGGGATGGGCCTGGGTCAGGGCGCGGTGCTGGGCCCGCTGATGGCGAGCGCGCTGGGGCGGGTCCGGCCCGAGCACGCGGGTGACGCGAGTGGGGTACTGGTCACGCTGATGCAGTTCGGCGGCGTGGTGGGGGTGGCCACGTTCGGCACCATGTTCCTGTCCACGACGGGCGCCGGCGCGCACGCCTCGGCGCACGCGGCGGTGCTCACCTTTGTGGTGCTGGCCGTGGTGAACCTGGGCGTGGCGTCGTGGGTCGGACTCGGCATGGTGCGGAGGCGGGCGGGTCGGCTCGCGTGAGCCGGCCGTGTGCCCGTACCCGAACGTGCGTGCGCCGGACGTACCCGCTCGGGTCCGTCCGGCGCACGCGACCGGGGTCAGTCGTTCTCGGGCCAGCGTCTGCCCGCCGCGCGGCGGGCGTCCTGTTCGGGTGAGGTCTGCGCTCGGGCGGCCGTACCCGAGCCGGTCGCGGCGGGTTCCCGGGACGTCTGGACGTCGGCGGCCCCCTCGGCGGCGCGCTCCGCCTCCTCGGCGGCCTTCGCCTGCAGGCCGGACATGGTGCGCAGCGGTACTTCCTTGATGAAGAAGACCAGGACGAACGCCACCGCCATCACACACGCCGCGATCAGGAACACCAGCTGCATCGCCTCGGAGAAGCCCTCCTTGAACGGGGCGGCCAATCTCGGATCGAGGTGCTGGATGAACGACGAGTCGCTGAGCACACCGGAGCCTTGCGCGCCGCCCGGGCCGGGATGGCGGACCATCTCGATCACCGGCGCGTTGGCCGGATCGGCGAGCACGGCGGGGTCGGAGAGCGCGGACTTGAACGCGGGCGTCTGCGCGTCGCGGGTGAACGCCTTGGCGATCTCCCCGGAGACGTTGCTGAACAGCACGGACAGGAACACCGCGGTGCCGGCGGTGGCGCCCATCTGCCGGAAGAAGGTGGCCGCCGAGGTGGCCACGCCCATGTCCCGGGGCGGTACCGCGTTCTGCACCACCAGGATCAGCGTCTGCATGCACTGACCGAGGCCGATGCCGAGCAGGACCATGAACATGCTGGTGGTCACCAGGGACGTGCCGGCGTCGACGTAGAGCGCGAACAGGCCCATCGCTATCGCCGCGATGCCGGTGCCGAGGATCGGGAAGATCTTGTACCGGCCGGTCTTGGAGGTGATCTGACCGGACAGGATGGACGAGCCCATCATGCCGACCATGACCGGGATCATCAGCAGGCCGGCCTTGGTCGGACTGGCGCCCTTGACGATCTGGAAGTATTGCGGGATCAGCATGAATCCGCCGAACATCGCCATGCCGAAGATGACGCCGATGAGCGATGCCAGGCTGAAGATGCGGTCGGAGAACAGGCGCATCGGGATCAGCGCGTCCTCGCCCATGCGGCGCTCGACGAGGATCCAGCTGATCACGCCGACGGCGCCGATCAGGTAGCAGGCGAGCGAGACTCCCGAGCCCCAGCCCCATTCGCGGCCCTGTTCGGCGACGATCAGCAGCGGGACCACGCCCATGGCCAGGGTGATCGCGCCGAACCAGTCGATCCGGTGCGGCCGGCGGGTGTGCGGGATGCGCAGCACCTTGCCGACCACGAGCAGCGCGACCACGCCGACGGGCACGTTGACCAGGAAGACCCAGCGCCAGCCCGCGATGCCCAGGATCTCGTCCTGGCCCGCGAAGAATCCGCCGACCAGCGGGCCGAGCACGCTGGAGGTGCCGAAGACGGCGAGGAAGTAGCCCTGGTAGCGGGCACGTTCGCGGGGGGCCACGACGTCGCCGATGATCGCGAAGGCGAGCGACATCAGGCCGCCGGCGCCGAGGCCCTGGAGGGCGCGGAAGCCGGCCAGCTCGTACATCGAGGTGGAGAACGTACAGGCGGCCGAGCCGACCACGAAGATCGTGATGGCCGCGAGGTAGAACGGCCGCCGGCCGTACAGGTCGGAGAGCTTGCCGTAGAGCGGCGTGGCGATCGTCGAGGTGATGAGGTAGGCCGTGGTCGCCCACGCCTGTTGGCTGAGCCCGTGCAGGTCGTCGGAGATGGTGCGGATCGCGGTGGAGACGATCGTCTGATCGAGCGCGGCGAGGAACATGCCGGCCATCAGGCCGTACATGATCGTCATGATCTGACGGTGGGTCAGGCCGCTGTCTCCCGCTGCCGGCTGCGGCCGAACCTGCGGTTTCGTGTCGGTCATGCGGTGGGGCCTTCCGGCGCGCCGGGCGCGGCGTCGCGCGCCGGCGCCTGTTCGCGTTCGAGGTCGTCGTTGAAGCGGGCCAGGAGGTGTACGAACGTCCGGCGTTCGTCGGCGGACCAGTCGCGGGTGACCCGATCCAGCTCGGCCTGGCGGCGGCTGCGGTACACCTCGAACGCCTGCTCGCCGGTGTCGGTCACCGCGAGCAGCGTGCCGCGACCGTCGTTGGGGTCCGGTCGGCGCTCGACGAGACCGCGCTGGACCAGCGAGGCGATCTGTCGGCTGACCGTGGACACGTCCAGGTAGGTCATCGCGGCCAGGTCGGTGACCCGGCGGGGTCCCTCCATGACCAGATAGGCCAGCAGCAGCCGGTCTCCCCCGTCGGGAATCGGACCGCCTTCGGCGCGGCTGCGCGCCTTGGCCGCGGCCGAGAGCCGCATGAGGCGCGCGAGTTCGCGTCCCAGTTCGTCGGGTGCGCGGCCGGCTGTCGGCTCGTCACACGGTGTCGTCGCGGTATCGATGACCGCCCCCCTTGTCGCTCGCCGTGCGTTATCTGCATGGCTCAACCAACAATACAGCGATTCGTCGTCGGGGCCGACTCGGTGGTCGGCGCGGGGCGCGGGGCGCCTGCGCGGGTGCCGGTGGTCGGTTACTCGGCGGCCCGGGTGACGGCTTCGGGGGTGTCCGGGCGGGTGGACGCGGGCGGGGGCGGTCCGGAGCTTGCGCGTGCGGGCGGCAGCGGGCCCGGGCTCGTTCCCGACCCCGACCCCGACCCCGGCCCCGGGCGTGGGACGGACGGGGTGGTCGGACGGCCGGCGCCCGTCGGCTGCGCGCCGGCCGATCCGCGCTCGGGGCCAACCTCTGCCCCGCCCGCCGGTCCCGGCTCGCGGCCGGCCGCGTCCACCGTCACCGGCTCGCCACCGGCCACGTCCCCGGATGCCGAACCACACCCGGTCGCGCCCCCGGATGCCGCATGGCGCCCGGGTGCGTCCTCGGGTGCCGAACCGCGCCGGGTTGCGTCCCCGGGCGCCGAGCTGCCCCCGGTCGCATCCTCGGGCGCCGAACCACGCCCGATCGCATCCCCGGGTGCCGAACCGTGCCCGGTCGCATCCCCGGGTGCCGAACCGTGCCCGGTCGCATCCCCGGATGCCGAACCACGCCCGGTCGCATCCCCGGATGCCGAACCGTGACCGGTTGCGTCTGCCGGGTTCGAGTCGTTTTCGGCCGCGTCCGGGCGGGTGGACGCCGAGGTCGTTTCCGGCGTCGCGCGCCGCGCCGGGAGTGTCCCGGGGGCCGAGGGTGTTTCGGGCACCGAGGCGGGGGCCGGGGGCGTTTCGGGGGTCGGGGTGGGCGGTGGGGGTGTTGTGGTGGGGGGTGTGCGCTTCGTGGTGGGCTTTTTGGGGGTTGGGCGTTTGTCCGGGTCGCGGTAGCCGAGCCGGCGGAGTTCGTCGGGTGTCCAGCCGCCGGCCAGGGCGTCGGACCAGGCCTGGAGCGCGCGTTGTTCGCCGGCCGCCGCGGCCTGCAGCAGGGGCTCCAACTCGGCAGTGGATGCGGCGAGTTCGCGGATCAGGTCGATACGCCGGTCGAGCAGGGCACGGGCAGCCGACTCCGCGTCGCGAATCAGAGCATCGTCGATCATGCGCGCACCGTAATGGAGACGGGGTCTCCTCGGACCGCCGACAAGCCGACGAGCCCTCGCGCGTCACCCGAACCGGGCACCCCGCGCGAGTGCGTGACGAGCGGCACGGAACTCGACCCATGCTTATCTGACTGGCCGTCAGCTATGGTGACGAGGTGCCTGTCTCGCGACTATCGGGCACTCGTGCGGGGTGCCGTGTCGGTGCCGCGCCGAGGGTCCGGGTGCCGGGGCCGGCCGCACGGCTGCAGCAGGCTCGGCCGGCCGGCCGACCGCGCGGCACATGTACGACCGCACGACAGGGAGTGAGTGACCATGCGCTTGGGTGAGGTGGCGGGCGCCGACCTGCAACGCTTCGGAAAGCCGCTCGACGGGATCCGGGTCCTGGCCATCGAACAGATGCAGGCGCTCCCCTACGCCACCCAGATGCTGGCCCGCCTGGGCGCCGAGGTGGTCAAGATCGAGTCGCCGGGCGTCGGCGAGTCCGGGCGCGCCGCGCTGCCGACGATGACCGATCCGCTCGGCCGCGACGTCGGCGTCACCTTCCTGCGCAACAACCTCGGCAAGCGCAGCGTGACCGTCGACCTCAAGCATCCCGAGGGCCGCGAGATAGTGCTGCGCCTGGCCGAGAAGGCGGACATCGTCTGCGAGAACTTCAAGCCCGGCACGGCCGGCCGGCTCGGCCTCGGCTTCGAGGACATCGCCGCCGTCAATCCGCGCGCGATCTACCTGTCGGTGTCCGGCTTCGGCAACACCACCGAGTCGCCCTACGCCTCCTGGCCCGCGTACGCCCCGGTCGCCGAGGGCATGGCCGGCCTGTACGACTTCAAGCGCGACCCGAACACGGCGCCCGTGGTGTCCCCGCTCGGCGCGCTCGGCGACTCCGGCTCGGCGCTGTTCGCGGTGATCGGGGTGCTCGCCGCGCTGCGCCACCGCGACGCCACCGGCGTCGGCCAGTACGTGGACATCTCCATGTTCGACGCCATGGTCGCGCTCAACGACGCCGGCATCAGCTACTGGTCGATGGGGCTCAAGGACCCGGGCCTGGCCCCGCTGATCAACCACTCGTTCCGGGCCTTCGACGGCTACTTCCTGATCCAGTGCGCCCGTCCGCACATGTTCGCGGCGCTGGCCGACCTGGTCGGGAAGCCGGAGTGGCGCACCGACCCCCGGCTGGACGGGCCGCAGGCGTGGTTCGACCACATCGAGGACATCCTGCGCCCCGGCATCGAGGAGTGGGCCGCGGACAAGTCGCGCCTGCAGGCGTGCGCGGCGCTGAGCGGCGTCGGGGTCGCGTCGGGGCCGGTGTACAACCCGGGCGACGTGATCGACGACGAGCACGTGCGCAATCGCCACATGCTCGTCGAGATGGAGCGCACCGACGGAGAGCCGGCGCCGATCCTGTCCCCCGGCAACCCGGTCAAGCTCTCCCGTGTCGCCGAGGGCCCGGAGAGCCGGGTGCCGTGGGTGGGCGAGCACACCGCCGAGGTCCTGGGCACCGAACTGGGCATGTCCCGCGAGGAGATCGACCGACTCGCGGCCGCCGGGGCGATCGGACTGGAGACGCCGTAGCCGACGGCCCGACCCACCGGCCACCGCGGCGGCGACCCGGACACCCGACGCCGCCGCGGCACCACGCAGCAACCGAGCCACCCAGCTACCCAGCTACCCAGCAACGCGACGAACCCGAGTGGAACGAGGCGGAAGCGGAGAAATGACGACTGACGGAACCGCAGTTTCGACGGGACGCGGCATCCTCGGATACGGGGCCTACCTGCCCTACCGGCGCCTCGACCGCAAGACCATCGCCGCCGTGGCCGGCACCGGAGGCGGCAAGGGCACCCGTACGGTCGCGTCCTTCGACGAGGACACCACCACCCTGGGCGTCGAGGCCGCCCGCAACACGCTGCGCGCCACGCCCGGGGCCGACCCGCGCGCGCTGCTGTTCGCCACGGTCGCCCCCGCGTACACGGACCGCACCAACGCGACGGCGATCCACGCGGCGCTGCGCCTGGACGGCTCGGTGCCGGCGATGGACGCCGCCGGCTCGGTGCGCTCCGCGGCCGGGCTGCTCCGGCTCGCCCTGACCGGCGCCGACAGCGCGCTCGTGGTCGGCGCGGACATCCGGGTCGGCCTGCCCGGCAGCCCCGACGAGGCGGCCGGCGGCGACGGCGCCTCCGCGCTCCTGGTCGGCGGCCCCGCCGACGGCCCGGTCCTGGCCGAGTACCTGGGCGGCGCCGCCGCCACGGCCGAGTTCGTCGACCGCTGGCGCACCCCCGGCGACGTGCGGTCGAAGGTGTGGGAGGAGAAGTTCGGCGAGAACAACTACCTCGCCGCGGGCCGCCGGGCCTGGACCGACGCGCTCAAGGCCACCGGCCTGACCGCCGACCAGGTGGACCACGCCGTGGTCGCCGGCCTGCACGGGCGCGCGGTCGCCGGCCTCGGCCGCCGACTCGGGCTGCGCGAGGGCGTGCTCGGCGACGACCTGTCGGGCACCGTCGGCAACACCGGCGCGGCGCACCCGGGCCTGCTGCTGGCCGCCACGCTGGAGGCCGCCGCCCCGGGCGCGGTGATCGCGCTGGTCGTGTTGTCCGACGGCGCCGACGTGTTCCTCTTCCGCGCCGGCGACGCGCTCGCGGCCTATCGGCCCACCCGCACGGTCGCCGAGCAGATCGCCGGCGGCGCGCCGCTGCCGTACGGGAAGTACCTGGCCTGGCGCGGGCTGCTGCCGGTCGAGCCGCCGCGCCGCCCCGAGCCCGCGCGTACCTCGTCCTCGGCCGCGGTGCGCTCGGTGGACTGGAAGTACGGCTTCGTCGGCGCCCGGGACCGGCAGAGCGGCGCGGTGCACCTGCCGCCGCAGCGGGTGTCGATGACCGGTGGCAACGTGGACGACATGGAGCCGGTGCCCACCGCCGACGTGCTCGGCACGGTCAAGACGTTCACCGTGGACCGGATGGCCTACTCCCCCAGCCCGCCCGTGGTGTTCGCCGTCGTGGACTTCGACAACGGCGGCCGGCTGCCGATCGAGTTGACCGACATGGACGCGAGCGAGGTCGCCATCGGGGACCGGGTCGAGCCGACCTTCCGCCGGCTGGGCACCGCGGACGGGATCCACAACTACTTCTGGAAGGCCCGCCCCGTGCGGACCGCCCGAGCCGCCGAGGAGGCATAGGCATGGGATCGCACGGCATCAAGGACCGCGTCGCCATCGTCGGGATGGGCTGCACACCCTTCGTCGAGCACTGGGACCGGGGCACCGACGACCTGCTGATCGAGGCGACCGCCGAGGCGTTCGCCGACGCGGGCGTGGGCAAGGAGCAGGTCGACGCGTACTGGCTGGGCACCGCGCAGTCGGGCATGTCCGGGTTGACCCTGGCCAAGCCGTTGCAGCTCCAGGGCAAGCCGGTCACGCGCGTGGAGAACATGTGCGCGACCGGCTCGGACGCGCTGCGCCAGGCCGCCTACGCGGTCGCGTCCGGCGCGTACGACGTGGCCATGGCGGTGGGCGTCGAGAAGGTCAAGGACGGCGGGTTCCAGGGTCTGAACGCCTTCCCGATCCCCGGCGACGGCACCGCGCGCACCCTCACCGCGGCGGCCATGTTCTCGATGGTGGTGCCAGCGTACGGCGAGAAGTACGGGGTCTCCGAGGCGGAGATGCGCGAGGTGCTCTCGCACATCGCGGCGAAGAACCACTACAACGGCGCGCGCAACCCGCGCGCGCAGTTCCGCAAGGAGATCGCCGCCGAGAAGATCTCCGCGATGCCCAAACTCGCCGGGCAGCTGGGCGTGTTCGACTGCGCGGGCGTCGCGGACGGTGCGGCGGCGGCGATCGTGGTCCGGGCCGAGGACGCGCACCTGTACACGGACAAGCCGCTGTACATCAAGGCACTGTCCCTGGTGGCGGGCAACGGGTCGGGGGTGATCGACCCGGAGTACGACTACACCACGTTCCGCGAGATCGCCGCCTGCGCCGAGGACGCGTACCGCCAGGCCGGGGTCACCAATCCGCGCGAGGAGTTGGCGATGGCCGAGGTGCACGACTGCTTCACGCCGACCGAGCTGGTGCTGATGGAGGACCTGCGGTTCGCCGATCGTGGCACCGCCTGGAAGGACGTCCTGGCCGGCGCGTTCGACCTGGACGGTCGGCTGCCGGTCAACCCGGACGGCGGGCTGAAGAGCTTCGGGCACCCGGTGGGCGCGTCCGGGCTGCGGATGATGTTCGAGGCGTGGCTGCAACTGCGCGGCGCGGCGCCGGCGGAGCGGCGGATCCCGGCGGACGGGCGCAAGTTGGCGTTGACGCACAACCTGGGCGGGTATCCGGGCGACATGGTGTCGTTCATCTCGATCCTGGGGAACGAGTTGGGCTGATCCGCGCGGCGGCCGGGCCCGACGCCGCGGACCGGTGCCCGGCGTGCCGACACGCCGTATCGCGACGCCGCCGCTCGAATCCGGTCGGGCGGGGTGTCCGGTTCTGTTCGCGTGGCCCGCAGGGGGCTCGATCGTGGTCGCGATCGAGCCCCTTTCGCCATCTCCGGACAGCGAAATGGGCAATCCGCCACAAGCATGCCGGTTACCGTGGTTTCATCCGCGTCCGGGCCTTTGATGTGCGACAGTTCATTGCACCCCTGCCAGGTCATGTCCGGAGGAGCGCGAGCGGATGCGCGAACGGCCCGAACACCCCGTGGACGCAGCCGCCGTGGCGGATCCGTCCCGGTGGCGTGCGCACATCGGCCGGATGCGGGCCGAACTCGACGCCCTGCGGCGCGAATTCGGCCCCGGCGCGGGACCGGGCGGCCTGCCGGGCCCGATCCTCGCGGGTGCGGATCCCGCGGCCGGCGACGACGCGTATCGGCGCGACCTGCTGTGCGATCTGCTCGCGTGCAGCCTCGGTCGGGCGGCGGAGTACCTGGCCCGCCTGAGTCTGGACATCGACGACCCCGAGCACCGGCAGGCGGACGATCCGGGGCTCGCGGCCTGCACGCCGGCGCGCAGCGCGATGCGGCCGTCGGATGCCGGGCCGGCGGCGCCCTTCACGGTCGCCACCACCTTGACGCCCTTCACGGTCGACGACGCCGAGGACGCCGCGCTGCCCTGGCGGCACCTGCGCCGGTTGTTCGTCGAGCCGGATCCGAGCGGTCTGCTGCCCGAGCAGCGCGGGACCTGCGCGCCGCGCGAGACCGCGCCCGGTTCGGGTCCGGTGGCCAGCGCCGAGTGGCATCTCGATCGCGACGACGTGCGCTGGTCGGCGGAGATGTACGCGCTCTTCGACCGGGACCGGGCGTTGGGACCGCTGCCGCTGGCCGCGTTGGCCGAGCACGCGGCGGCCGAGGACCGGGCGTTCGTCGCCGACCTGGTGCGTGAACTGCTCGAACAGGCGAACGGCGTCGAGGGCGAGTTCCGGATCGTGCGCCGCGACGGCACCCGGGTGTCCGTGCAGTTCGTCGGCGAGCCGGTCCTCGACGCCGACGGCACCCCGCACGCGATCTGGGCGCTGCTGCGCGACATCACCGAACTGCGACGCACCCAGCAGGCGTTGACCGAGACGCGAGCGCAACTGCTGGCCCAGCGCCGACTGTTGCGCTCGGAGCATCGCATCGCCGCCGAGTTGCAGCGGGTGGTGATGCCGTGGTGGACCCGGCCGATCGAGCTGCCCGGGATCGAGGTGGCCACCCGCTACTTTCCCGCCGAGCAGGACTCGAAGGTGGGCGGCGACTGGTACGACGCGCTCGCGCTGCCGGACGGGGACGTGCTGCTCGCGGTCGGCGACATGTCCGGGCACGGGGTCGCGGCGGCGTCCGGGATGACCACGCTGCGCGGGGCGCTCCAGGGGGTGGCGATGACGGGGGCGGGCCCCGCCGCGATGCTGGCGGCGCTGAATCGGATCGTGGTGCACACGCTGCCCGCGGACAAGGTGGCCACCGCCGTGTGTGCGCGATTCGCGCCGGCGACGCGGGTGTTGACGTGGGCGCAGGGCGGGCATCCGCCGCCGCTGCTGTACCGGGAGGGGACCGGGCGGGCGCTGGCGGCGCCGTTCGGGGTGTTGCTGGGCGCGCTGGACGAGCCGCAGTTCGTCGAGGACCGGGTCGAACTCCGTTCCGGGGACGTGCTGTTGATCTTCACCGACGGGTTGGTCGAGCGACGTGGGCGCGGTACAGAGGAGGCGGTCCGCGCGCTCCTGGGCCTGGGGCCGCTGGTGCTCGGGGCGAGCGCGCGGACGTGCGTGGACGTGGTGCTCAGTCGGCTGGGGCACACCCGGTACGAGGACGACGCGTGCGTGATGGCGGTGTGCGTGCGGTGAGGGTCGACCGTCGGGGCGGGCGAGCATGCGGTTTCCCTCGGTCGTGGGGGCGGTCGACCCCCCGGTGACGGCTCGTCGGGCGGTGCCGGGCGAGCGTTCGAGGGTGGTCGCCCGATCGGTGGCCGGCCGGGCGGTGGGGGTGGCGTTCAGGTGCCCTCGGCGAGTTCTCGGCGAAGCGCGTGCACCTCGGGGACGTCGCGGTAGCGGTCGGTGAGTTTGCGCAGCACCTCCAGGCGGTCCCAGGTGCGCTTGGAGCTGACCTCGCCGGCCGCGCGAACCGCGAGCCGGGCGTGGTGCGCGCCCCGGTCCGGTTGGCCGTCCAGAAGGCATGCCGAGGCCAGCGAGATCAGGTCGAAGGTCTTCGCCCGCTCGTGCCCTCTCGCGCGCAGTTCCAGGGCCTTCTCCGCGTGTTCCTGCGCGCGACCGGCCGCCGTCGGGTCCAGCTCGGCCAGCGTGCGGTACACCAGGGCCTGCATGCCGTGCAGGTCGGCCGAATCGAAGAAGGCCACCCAGTCCGGATCCTGCTCCGGGCGCGACCGGCCGAACTCGGCCTCGGCCCGACCCAGCGTGCGCCGACAGTCCGCGGCCCGGCCGAGCGCGGCCTGCGCCCACGCCTCCACGGTGTGGAACATCGCGCGGGTGGTCGCGCCCGCCCGATCGCCCGCCGTACGCTGCGCCAGCTCGATCAGCGCCAGCGCGTCGGCCGGGCGCTCCAGGTGCACCATCTGCCGCGCCGCGCGCGACAACGCCTCGGCCGCGCGTGGGAGATCACCCGCCTCCCGGGCCGCGTGCGCCGCGATCACGAAGTAGTTCTGCGCGGTGGGGTCGAGCCCCACGTCGTGCGACATCCAGCCGGCCAGCGCGGCGAGGTTGGCCGCCACGTGCCACAGCCGGCGGGTGA
This sequence comes from Embleya sp. NPDC056575, assembly GCF_042793325.1. Taxonomy (NCBI): domain Bacteria; kingdom Bacillati; phylum Actinomycetota; class Actinomycetes; order Kitasatosporales; family Streptomycetaceae; genus Embleya; species Embleya sp. NPDC056575. Next base: position 11,057 of record NZ_JBHTVA010000059.1, on the reverse strand, counting down.
TCGGCAGCGGATTGGGATAGGTCAGCAGATTGCCGACCTCGTTCAACTGACCGATCACCGCCTTGCGTTGCAGCCCGCCGCCGCGATCCGCGTCCCAGGTGCGAAAGACCGTGACCGCGTTCTCCAGCGCGGTGACCTCCTCGGCGCCGATCGGGCCGGCGTCCGCGAGGCCGTAGGACACCGGATCGGCGGGCGCGCCGCGCGGGTTGGGCACCCCGAGCCCCGGGCTGAGCCAACGATCGAAGTTGGCCACCAGTGCCGGACCGGCGACCAGCGCGAACCCGCCGCCGGTGAAGCCGTGCCGATTGAGCATCAGGTCCATGCCGGTGAACTCGGTCAGCGCGGTCACCGTACGGTCCGTGCTCCACGGCAGGTCCTCTTGGACGACCTGCGCGTTGTGCCGGGGGCGGCCGGTGAGGCCGAGGTCCTCGGAGGTGACGACACGCCCGAGCCGCTCGGTGAAGAGCGCGGCAAGGACCCGGGGAACCGGGTCGCGCGGACGCTCGCCGTCCTCCAGCCAGCGCCGGACCCTCGAGGTGTCCGTGGCAAGCTGGGGATGGCCCATCGCTGCGGCCCGCCGGTTGACGAGTCGGGCGAGTTCGCCCTTGGACCACCCGGTCAGGGCGAAGAGATCCACCAGTTTGGTGTTGGGTTCCCGGCGCATGACAAACCGCCCGTTGATGTGGGGACCGTGGCTCGAAAGCGTCCTCGGGAGGCCGCCTGCCGGACCGAGGCTAGCCGGGTCCGGAGCAGCCGGCTCCGATTCGCCAGGGTTCGCCAGGGTGCGCCACGTGGATCACCACCCGGATTCGGGAGTGTTGTGGATGGTGGATCCGGCACGTGGGCCCCCACCCGTCGCGCGGCCGGATCCGCCCCTCGGCAGCGCAGGAAGGTTTACATGTCATCCACGACGTCCACCACCCCGGGCCGCTCGACCACCCCAGGATCCGCCGCCTCACGACCGGGCATTCCCGGGCCGAACAGGCGTATGCCCACCGGTGGTTCGACACCCGCCGGCACGGTGGCGGCGTCGAACACGGCGATCTCGGCGAACGCCGCGGTCGCGACCGGCGCGGCCGTGGCCGCCGGTGGAGCGGGCCCGGGAGTACCTCGCATGCCGCAACAGGGTCCGGGTCCGGAGGCGGTCGCCGCGCTCGCCGCGCGGGTGTGTCCCGGCTTCACCGCCGGAGCGGTGCTGCGGCGCACGCCGCGCTCGTTGCTGCTGTCCGGTTCGGTCGGGCGCGGCCCGGTCGTGGTGAAGTACCTGACCGACCCCTCGCCGCACTGGCTCCAGCGTTTCCGGCACGAGGTCAACGCGTATCGCACCTTCACCCGCCAGCGCCCGCCGGTGCGGGTGCCCAGGCTGATCGCCGCCGATCCCGAGCGCCGCATCCTGGTGATGGAACACGTGGCCGGCCGGCCGGCGGCCAACGAGCGTCATCCGGGCACCGCGCTGGCCCGGGCCGACGTACGCGCGGTCCTGCACACGTTCGCCACCCTGAACCGTTGGAAGCCCCCTCCCGGGTCCTTCCCGCTCGCGTTCGACTATCCGGCCCGGGTCGACCGGTACCACAAGCTCGGCCTGCTCACCGATCGCGACGCCGGCGACCTGGCCCAGCTGCTTCGCGGCCTCAGCCGGGTGCCCGCGCAGTTCTGCCACGGCGACGCGGTGTTGTCCAACGTGCTGCTGACCGCGCAGGGCGCGGCGCTGGTCGACTGGGAGTCGTCCGGCTACCACCTGCCCGGCTACGACCTGGCCGTGTTGTGGACCCTGCTGGCCCGGGATCCGATGACCCGCCGGCAGTTGATCCAGACCGCCCAGCAGTCCGGCTCGCTCGCGCGCGACGCGTTCCTGGTCAATCTGATGCTGGTGCTGGTCCGGGAGATCCGGCTCAACGACGTGGGTCCGGTCGGCGAGGAGCAGCGCCGGCTGTTGCGCCGGCTGCACGACGACTGCGGGATGGTCCGCCGAGCGGTGCGCGCCGCGATCGGCACGCGGTAGCGCGGGCGGCTCACGGGCTCGGGGTGCGGCTCGCCCCGCGACCCCGCGGCCTCAGCCGCCGAAGGTCTCCGAGTCGATCGGCTTGAGGAGTTGGAAGACGTCGTCGGTGATCGGGCGATCCCAGGTCACGATGCGCACCAGGACGTTGTCGCTGCGGTCGAACTCCACGCAGGCGAGCCGACCCTCGGCGTACTTGACCTTGCGCACGATCAGCAGGTCGTCACCGAGCATGATCGGGGTGTCCTCGGTGGACAACTCTTCCGGCATCTCCTCGTGGCCGAGGGCGGCGACGAGCTGCTGGGCCTCGATCCGGCCGACGCCTTCCTCCCGCGCGGGCGAGCCGGGCGGCAGGTTGCCGATCAACATCGCGGGGCCGCGGTTGGCCAGCAGGTCGTAGCGGACGAAGATCCCCTGGCAACTGCCGTCCTCCCCGGGCAACATGGCCACGACCACGGAACCGGGCCAGTCACCGAACGGGATGGCGAGAACGTCGAAATCCGGCCCGGACGGGGGGCGGCGGCGCAGGAAACCCATACAGACATGCTAGTGGCCCCCCGGCGTGCCGCCGGCCACACCCACCGCCGCACGCGCGCCGGTCGCGGCACGCCGGCTTCGGGCAGCCGGGCCGCTGCGGCAGCGAGCGGGGCGGGGCACCGTACCCGCCGGGGATCGGCGCCGGAAAAGCCCCAAGGCCCGCACCCTGCACGGGCGCGGGCCTTGCTAGGTCTGCGGTCCGTTGCCGGAGCCGCGGGACCGATTCAGAGCGGGCGAACCATCTCGGCCTGCGGGCCCTTCTGACCCTGCGTGACCTCGAACTCCACGCGCTGGTTCTCCTCCAGCGAACGGTAGCCGTTCGTCTGGATGGCGGAGAAGTGGACGAAGACGTCAGCGCCGCCGTCGTCCTGCGAGATGAAGCCGTAGCCCTTGTCGGCGTTGAACCACTTGACCGTACCGGTGGCCATGTCTTGATTCCTTCACGTAACCCACGGACACCACACCTCGTGATGCCCGGGTCGCGAACCGTCGAGTGGTCCCACTCCCCGCGTTACCCCGGGATGCCCTCGCTGTGAGGAGCGAAAAACGCCCACGGCTGTTGATGTCCGCAGGCGTTGGACGTGCGAGGGAACTACATCTACTGCTGCAACCGCGGACAACGCTACATGCCAAAGACTGCTCCGCAACAGCCCTTCGCAGTGCGAATCCGCCCGTCACCAAAGCGGTTAACGGGGGGCATAGCCGGCACACGCCGCGCGGTTCATCCGCGTGGGTGACACAACTGGGCGCAACCGAGGGCTGACCAAGCGTCAGTCACGCACACGCTCGGAGCAGGGCGCGCGACCGCGCGAAACGCGCGCCGGGGGGAGCGCGCCGGCAGCGCGCGGGAGCCTCGCGGCGGCCTCCGGGTCGCGCGCGGTCAGAGCCGGTACAACGCCGTGCGCCCCTTGCACCTCCGCACCTCCGCACCCCGCCCCGTCGCTTTGTCGCCCCGTCGCATCGCCTGGGAGCCGGGCTCCCGAGGAGTCGAGGAGTCGAGGAGTTCCGCACGACCCGTCGGCCCCGAGGGGGTTCGTGGGGATGTGTCGGAACCGCTCGAACTCCCCTCGAAAACACGGATGTTCACGTGATTTTCGTGTCCGCGCCATCGTTGTCCCATTGGGCCTTCGCGGCCTGTGCCTACCGTTTCGTCATGGCTGCATCGACTGCCCCGCCTGCGCCCCCGGCCCCCGCGTATGTGCCCTCGCCGCCGCAGGCCGCGCCGGTTGTGCCGAGTTCGGACAGGGCGGTGGCCCGAATATCCCTGCGGCTGCGGCCGATGGGGGCGGTGCCGGCAAGGCTGTACGCGTTCGTGGCGCTGGTCCTGACCGGCATCGTCGTACTCGCCGCCGGGATCGCGGTCGGCTCCGGCAACGCCGGATCGGGCCTCGACGAGGTCGCGCACACCTCGGCCCCCCGCGCGCGGGCCGCGGCCGACCTGTATTTCGCGCTCGCCGATCTGGACGCGCAGGTGGCCAACGTGCTCCTGGTCGGCTCCGACGAGCAGATCGGCAACCGGCAACTGGCGCTGCGGCAGATGCGCCAGCGGCGCGCCTCGGTCACCGAGAACATCCAAAAGCTCGCCGCGGGCGGCGCCTCGTCGCGGACCGTGCAGACGCTGATCGACGGGCTCGGCAAGTACGACGCGTATGTCGCGCAGGCCCGCCTGGAGGACGATCAGGTCGAGAACCGCGCCGTCGCCCGCCCGCCGGTCGTCGCGCTCAACTACTTCGTGAACGCCACCTCCCTCCTGCACGACGAACTGCTGCCGGCCGCCGACGCGCTCGGCCGCGGCGCCGGCGAGAAGCTGGCCGCCGACGCGGACGCGGACCGTACGCACGCACGCTGGGCGGCGCTCGCGATCGGGCTCGTCGGCCTGGTGCTCGTGGTGATCCTGGTCGTCGGCCAGGTCTGGTGGGCCCGCCGCTTCCGCCGGGTGGTGGTGCCGGGGCTGGCCGCGGTGACCATCGCCGTGGCCGCGCTCACCGGCACGGCCGCCGTCCTGTTCACCGACCACGCGTCCCGGCTGCGCGACGCGGAGACGCAGGCGTTCGATCCGTTCCTGACGCTGGCCCGGGCCCGGGCGACGGCGTCGGAGGCGAACGCGGACGAGAGCCGGTTTGTGATCCTGCCCGACCGCGCCCGGGCGTACGGCCAGGCGTTCAAGGACAAGTCGATCGAGCTCGACAAGGCCGTGCCGAACCGGCAGGTCGCCACCCGCCTGGAAGCCTTCCGGCGCGACGATCAGGCACTGCGGGCGGCGGTCGCCGGGGGCCGGCTGGATGTCGCCGTCGGGCTGGCCACCAACGTCGGCCGCGGCAACCTGGCCTTCGACTTCTACGACTACCAGACCGCGCTGGCCGTGGCCGCGGAGGCGGAGCACACCGACTTCGAGAACCGCACGGACGACGCCGCCGACGCGCTGACCGGCTGGCCGTGGGTGCCGATCGGGGTCCTCGGGGTGTGCGTGGTCCTGGTCCTGGCGAGCGCGCGACCACGGCTGCGGGAGTACGCCAAGCGCTGAGCCCGCGCCCGCGGCGGTCGCGGCGAGCGAGCGTGGACGGCCCGTACCGGCGGACCCGGCCGGCCCGCGCGGCGCCGCCGGCTCATATCTTTGCCACAGTCAAGTGTTGGCGACGGTCGCGGGCATCACAGTTTCCCGAGGGCATCCAAACGATATTTCCTCTGGAATATCGACCGGCCCACGCCTTACGCTCCGCCCATGGAATTCAACCTTGCCGACCTCTTCGAGCGCGCGGCCGGGGAATACCCCGAACGCGAGGCGATCGTCGCGAACGGTGAACGCCGTACATATGCCCTTCTGGAGGAACGGGCGAATCGCCTCGCCCACCACCTTCAGGACTCCGGGGTCCGGCCGGGCGACCATGTCGCCGTCTACGCCTTCAACATCATCGAATGGGCGGAGGCGATGCTCGCGATCTACAAGATCCGAGCCGTCTGCATCAATGTGAATTTCCGTTACGTCGCGGACGAACTGGCCTACCTCCTCGACCAGGCGAAGCCCGTCGCCATGGTCTTCCAGCGCCAGTTCACCGGGCGGGTCGCCGAGGTCGCGCCCAAGGTCCCCTCGCTGCGCCACCTGCTCGTGGTCGAGGACGGCACCGAGAGCGGCGCCGCCGACCCGGTCACCGCGGAGTCCCTGGGCGCGCTGCACTACGAGGACGCGCTGGCGGCCGGCTCCCCCGCCCGCGACTTCGGCCCGCGCTCCGGCGACGACCTGTACCTGCTGTTCACCGGCGGCACCACCGGTCTGCCCAAGGGTGTGGTGTGGCGTCAGGAGGACGTCATCTTCGCCCTCGGCGGCGGTATCGATCCCACCAACGGGCAGCGCGTCTCGCGGCCCGAGGAGATGGTCGAGAAGGGCCGCAACGGGCAGATGACCACCTTCCCGATCGCGCCGCTGATGCACGGGGCGACCCAGTGGGGTGTGCTGCAGAACCTGTCGAAGGGGCACCGTGTGGTGCTCATCGACAAGTTCGACGCGCACAGCGTGTGGGAGCGGGTCGAGGCGGAGAAGGTCAACGTCGTCCTGATCACCGGCGACGCGATGGCCCGTCCGCTCCTGGAGGCCCTGGACGAGCCACGCGACGGGCGCGCGGCGTACGACCTGTCCGCCCTGTTCGCCCTGTCCTCCAGCGCGGCGCTGTTCTCGCCGTCGTTGAAGGAGGAGTTCATGGAGCGCCTGGGGATCGTGGTCAGCGACGCGATCGGCGCCTCCGAGTCCGGCGCCAACGGCGTCGGCGTCGCGGTCAAGGGCCAGACCGAGCAGCAGAGCGGCATCACCGTCAAGGCGGTCCCCGACTCGGTCGTGCTCGACGAGGACCTGAACCCGCTGCCCGCCGGCGTGGTCGGCCGCCTGGGCCGCAAGGGCAACATCCCGCAGGGCTACCTGGGCGACCCGGTCAAGACGGCCGAGGTCTTCCGCACCGGTCCCGACGGCACCCGCTACGTGGTCCCGGGCGACTACGCCCGACTGGAGGGCGACGGCCGGATCACCCTGCTCGGCCGCGGCTCGGCGACGATCAACTCGGGCGGCGAGAAGATCTTCACCGAGGAGGTCGAGGGCGCGGTCAAGGCCCACCCCGAGGTCTACGACGCGATCGTGGTCGGCATCCCGGACCCGCGCTGGGGCCAGACGGTCGCGGTGGTCGTCCAGCCCCGCGAGGGCCGCACCCCGAGCCTGGCGGCGATCCAGGAGCACTGCCGAACCAAGATCGCCGGTTACAAGGTGCCGAGGGTGATGCGCGTGGTCGAACAGACCCAGCGCACGCCGACGGGAAAGCCGGACCTGCAATGGGCACTGGCGATCGCTTCGGCACCGGAGGAAAGCAATTCCGCTTCCGCTTCCCCTGCTGCTTCCCCTTCCGCTTCCGCCGCCGGATAGACCCGCTCCTGCGGCTGCCGCGACCCGAAAGGTTCGCGGCACGAAAACGAAACGCCGAATACACCGCCCGGGATATCCCGGGCGGTGTATTCGTATATCGGCTCAGACCGCCCGCTCGCGCCCCTCCCAATAGGGATCCCGGAGTCGCCGCTTCTGCAACTTCCCATTCGGATCGCGCGGCATCGTCTCGACGAAGTCCACGCTCCGGGGCCGCTTGTAGCCGGCCACCTGTCCGGCACAGAAACCGAGCAATTCCTCGGCCAGCGCGGGACCGGCCGCGAAGCCTTCGTTGGCCTCGACGACGGCCTTGACCTCCTCGCCCCAGTCCTCGTGCGGGATGCCGAACACCGCCGCGTCGCCGACGGCCGGGTGCCGCAGCAGCGCGCCCTCGATCTCGGCGGGGTAGATGTTCTGGCCACCGGAGATGATCATGTCGATCTTGCGGTCGCGCAGGTACAGGTAGCCGTCCTCGTCGAGCAGGCCCACGTCGCCGACGGTGAACCAGTCGCCGATCCGGCCCTTGCGGGTCTTCTCGTCGTCGCGGTGGTACTTGAACGCCCCGGCCCGCATGAGCATGTACACGGTGCCGACCTCGCCGGCCGGCAGCCGGTTGCCGTCGTCGTCGAAGATGCCGATCTCGCTGATCGGCCAGGCCTTGCCGACCGTCCCGGGCCGATCCAGCCACTCCTGCGCCGAGCAGAAGGTGCCGCCGCCCTCGCTGGCGGCGTAGTACTCCTCGACGCAGGGCCCCCACCACTCGATCATCGCCCGCTTGACGTGCTCGGGGCAGGGCGCGGCGCCGTGCACGGCGTGCCGCAGGGACGACACGTCGTACTCGGCCCGCGTCTTCTCCGGCAGTTGCAGGAGCCGGTGGAACTGGGTCGGCACCATGTGCGTGGTGGTGACCCGGTAGCGGTCGATGAGCCGCAACATCTCCTCGGGCCGCCACTTGTCCATCAGCACCACGGCGTGCCCGATGTGCAGCGACTGCTGCGCGTGCTGGAGCACGGCGGTGTGGTAGAGCGGCGAGCCGACCAGGTGCACGTTGTCGTCGTACGGCTTGACGCCGTAGATCAGCAACGTGCCGCCGTAGCGGGCCTCTTCGGGCGAACCGCCGGACAGCGGCCGACGCACGCCGCGGGGGCGGCCGGTGGTGCCCGAGGTGTAGTTCATCGTCACGCCCACGCTGCGCTCGGTCGGCGGTTCCGCCGACTGCCCCTCGCTCAGCTCCGCGAACGCCCGAAAGCCCGGCACCGCTCCGACGGCGAACCGCGCCGCCGCCGGCACCCGGGCCTCGTCGGCCGCGGCCACGATCGTGTCCGCGAAGCGCTCGTGCCCGATCAGCACCTTGGCTTCGCTGTCGGCGAGGATCCAGGCGATCTCGGGGCCGACGAGGTGATTGTTGACCGGGACCAGGTACATCCCGGCCTGCGCCGCCGCCATGTAGGCCACGATGTACTCGGCACAGTTCGGCAGGATCGCGGCGAACACGTCGCCGGTCCCCAGCCCGGCCGCCCGCAGACCGTGCACGAGCCGGTTCGACGCGGCGGCCAACTCCCCCGCGGTCCACTCGGCGCCATCGGGGTCCACCAGCGCGAGCCGGTCCGGATTGGCCTGCGCATGGGCCCAGAAGCCGTTCGCCACGTGCGGTTCCCTTCGAGCTGCCCGGTTACTTGACAATGTCTGACATTGTGACGGGAGCAGACCCAGAAAGAAAGGGTGCCTTACTGATTCCTGGCGAAGTAGGCCGGGGAAGCGGACTCCGGGGATCAGGGAATCGGGGACCTCAGCCGCCGGAACCCGGCTTCGGCAGCCGGTCGGGCGACGGCTGGACCTCCGGACCGAGCCGATCCATCGCCCCTCTGATGTGCGGCGACGGGTATACCGCACGAATCACCGGCGTCGCGGCCCCGACGACCCGACGCAGCACCTTGAGCCCGGGCCGAGCCACCGCCGACGGCAGACCACGTGTGCCGTACAGCTCCTTGGCCCAGTCGGGCAACGCGGCGTACGCCAACTCGGCGACCTGCCGCCACAACACCTCGCGGCCGAGCACCAACACCAACGGCACCGGCGGTCGCCGCAGGAAGTCGAACACGTCCCGCGCCTCGTCCGACATGGCGAGCTCGGGTCGAATCTCGTCGAAGTAACGATCGAGGTCGGCCATCGACCCGGGCACATCGTCCGCGGCGAGCCCGACCAGTTCGGCCGAACGACGCTGCTCGTCCAGGTACCGATCGGCGAGCGCGTCGGTGAACGGAAACCCGGCCTGCCGGGCCACGGAGAGGTAGGACCCCACCTCGGCGCAATGTATCCAGCGCAGCAAATCCGGGTCGTCTATGCGGTACTTCTCCCCCGTGGCAGGGTCGACGGCCCGCAACCCGGCATGAATCCGCCGCACTCGAGTCCCGGCCCGCTCCGCCTCGACCCGCGTCCCATAGGTGGTCACCCCGACGAAGTCCGCCGTCCGGAACAGCCGCCCCCAGGGATCCTTCCGAAAGTCCGAGTTCTGCACCACGGCCCGCACCGCCCGAGGATGCAACGCCTGCAGATAAAGCGCCCGCACCCCGGCCACCCACATCACCGGATCCGCATGCAACTGCCAGGTAACGGAGCCCGGCCCGAACAACCCGGCCGCGTCGGACCCGTAGGCCACGTCGGACACACCGGCCACCTCGGACCCAGCCACCTCGTCAATGCCCCACCGCACGTCGCCCACCGACCCACCTTCCCGAACCGGACCCGAACCCGAACCCGAACTCCGCCTGGCACTACGAGAGTACGACTCCGGCCGCACACCCCCGAGCCCCGATTTCCAAGCACCACAGCACAGCGGAAGTGGGCCTGGGGTTCTCGGCGCACGTTGCGCTTACTGAGCTTTGCGAATTCGGTTGCTGTTGGTCCTCATGTCAGTTGGGTCGCTGCGAGGAAGCCGGTGAGGAGCGCGGGATGGTGTTGGATGTGTCGCAGGCCCTGGCGTGCGACGGCGACCAGTTCGTCGAGGGTGCGGGCGCCGAGGTTGGCCAGGGGGCCGTTCTTCAGGTGCGCCCACCCGCCCTCGACCGGGTTGAGGTCGGGAGCATAGGGCGGGAGGAAGGTCGGGGTCAGCCAGTCGACGCCGTCCGCGAAGGCATGCATGCGGCGGCTTCGATGACTGCCGAGGTTGTCCCACACCAGGATGATCGGCCGGTCGAACGTGCGGTGTATGTCCGGCAGTTGCCGGATCAGGTCCCGGTCGGTGACCGAGCCCGACACCATGCGGTAGAGGAACTTCGGTACTGCGTCCGGTGGGTAACAGCACCAGCCGACCAGCGAGGTCTTCGGCCGTTTCCCCATCCGTACCCGCAGGATCGGGGTGCGACCGCGCGGGGCCCACGTCGCGCGGACGGGCGGCAACAGCGACAGCGCCGTCTCGTCCGCGAAGACGATCACCGCACCGGTCCGCTCCGCGGTGGTTTTACCCGGGGCCACACCGTGCTCCTCCAGGTCGTCACCGCCTCTTTGTCCCGTTCCAACGCACGCCGCGCGGGCCGCTGTCGCGACCAGCCGTGGGCCTTCAGCAGTCGCCACACGCTGGACGGCGACGCGTAGACGACCCCGGTGACCTGCGTGATCACCCGCCCGACCCGCGCGAGCGTCCAGACCTGCCCGGTGAACCCGGCCGCCTCCGGACCGGCCTCGAGCACCGCCGCAACCTCGGCGAACCCCTCGTCCGACACCCGCCGCCGGGTACCCGGCGGCCCGGCCGAGCGCAACGCGTCCGCCCCACCGTCCAGCCATGCGCGATGCCATACCGACACCGCCTGCGGCGACACGCCGGACCTGCGCGCCACCTCCGCCTGCGACACACCTTCCGCGAACCAACCAGCGGCCCGCAACCGCGACTTCTCCCGGCGCTCCCGCTCGGCCGGGGACATCCCCGAACTCCCCATACCACGGATATGCCCATATTTGACACACCGTCAACCGAACCCGGAAACCTCAGTAGGGTTGCGGGTCGGTTGGTGCGGGGTTGGTGCGGGGTTGGTCCGGGCCGTGGGGTGGGGCTGTGGGGTGGGGCTTTCGTCGGGGCGGGTGCCCGGGTCGGGGGAAAAGCGACCTGCGGCGGGTGGCCGG